>JAYTCP010000422.1:0-3777 GCA_043736435.1 Planctomycetia bacterium
GGACGGATGCCGCACGGGCCGCTCGCTACGGCGCCGTCGTAGCCGCCAGATTCCGACGGAGCACCCGCGGGTCTCGAGCGACGATCCGGATCAGGGCCACGGCCGCTCCCTGCGGGCGCCGCCGTCCCTGTTCCCAGTTCTGGAGCGTGTCGACGCTGATGCCCGCGGCGCGCGCGAACTCCTCCTGCGTCATGCCCACGAAGCGGCGCAACGCGACCACGTCCTTGCCGCTCCGGACCTCGCCACGGCAAAGACGACGCCTCACGGCGCCGGGAATGGCGCGCTCGAAGTCGTGCGCGGTCAGCTCCGGGATGTCGTCGCTCATGAGTACCTCCTGATCCAATCGTCGTACAGGTGACGTTCGCGCGCCGTCGCCCTGCGCACGCTGATGATCCTCAGAACGTCCTCGTCGCGCTCCGTGTAGACGACGACCACGACGCCGCGCGCGATCGCGCCGATGGCCCGATAGCGGACCTCGTCCCCGTGGTGGATATCCTCGTCCATGTCGAGCCACCGCGATCCGGGAGCGAACAGGCGCGCGGCCTCGTCGAAGCCGATTCCGTGCTTCTTGCGGTTGAGTGCATGCTTCCTAGGGTCCCACTCGTAGCGCACCCCATGAGTATACGCCATTGGCGTATCCCGTCCCCGAGGGCGGGGCCCGTGCTGCCGAGCCCGTTCCACACCAACGGCCTCGCTCCAATCCCGCCGCCCCGGGCCCGGCCCCCGCCGCCCCCCCACTCCCGGGCCCGGCCGCCTGCCTCCGGACACCTCGCCCGGAGCCCGGGCCCCGGAGGCCGGGGCCGCCGGGGGTGCCGGCGGCGCTTCGTCGTTCCTTCGGGTCACTCGGCAGGGCGGTAGACTCCCCCGGCATACGTCGGCCGCCGGGCCGCAGGAGAGTCATGTCGAACCCGCTCGTCACCGAAGACCGCATCGTCCTCGAGGTCCAGAAGGCGCTCGCGAAGTCGCTCCGCAAGGAGCCGGCGGCGATCCGGATGGACGCGTCGGTGATCGTCGACCTGGGCGGGACGTCCCTCGACTTCCTCGACATGACGTTCCGGCTCGAGCAGGCGTTCGGCATCCGGCTCGCCCACCAGACGGTGCTCGACCACGTCGAGGAGACGTACGGCGAGGGCAAGGCCATCGACGCCTCCGGCGCCCTGACCGCCGACGCGGTCGTCCTGCTGAAGTCGCGGCTCGGCGAGGACGCGCCCTTGCAGGCCGGCGAGTTCGCCGACGAGGTGGCGAAGCTCGTGACGCCGGGCACCCTGGCCCAGGGCGTCCGCGAGGTCGTCGCGGCGCTGCCGCCGAAGTGCACGCACTGCGGCGCGACCGACTGGAAGAGCGCCGACGGCGCCAAGGTGAAGTGCGGCGCCTGCGGCAAGGACGCGGCCTACCCCGACGGCGACACGCTCCTCAAGGTGTGGATCGGCCGCCTCGCGACGGAGAGGAAGCTCTTTGGCGCGTAGGCCCGCCCGTCCCCCGGAGCAACGCGTCGTCGTGACCGGGTGGGGCATGGTCTCGCCGCTCGGCGGGACGGTGGACGCGACGTGGGACGCGTGCGTGGCGGGGCGCTCGGGCGTCCGGGAGCTTCGGAACCTCGACGCGCGCGGCCTCCCGTGCCGCATCGGCGGCGAGGTGGACGACGCGTGGATCACGGCCGCGCCCGAACCGGGCGGCGACGGATCGGCGACGCGCCCTCACCGGATCCTGCTGACGGCGGCGCGTCAGGCGGCGGAGATGGCCGACCTCGCGTCCATCCGCGACCGCGACCGCATCGGCGTGGTGATGGGCGGCCACGCGGGCAGCCCCGGCGTGGCCGACATCCAGCGGGTGACGCGCACCGACGACGGGTCGGGACGACTCGACCTCGCGCGCCTCGACCTGGACCCGGCGTACGACCTGCGGATGTTCGACCTCCGCCGGTGCGACCACGCCCCCGCGCGGGTGGCCCGCGAGCTCGACGCCGGCGGGGCCGTGATCCCGGTGGTGTCGGCGTGCGCGGCCAGTGCCCAGGCCATCGGCGAGGCGACGTGGCTCCTGCGAGAGGGCCGCGCCGACGCGGTGGTCGCGGGCGGCGTCGAGGCCCACCTCGACTACGCGGGCTTCGTCGGGTTCGTCCTCCTCGGCGCGCTCGTCAAGCGGTACACCTCGCCGGAGAAGGCGTCGCGGCCCTTCGACCGCCGGCGAACGGGCTTCGTCATGTCCGAGGGCGCCGCGACGGTGGTGCTCGAGACGCTCGCCTCCGCGCGCGCCCGCGGCCGCGCGGTGCTCGGCGAGGTCCTCGGCTACGGCGCGAGCGCCGACGGCTACCGCATCACGGACGTCCACCCCGAGGGCGAGGGCGCGATCCTCGCCATGCGCAAGGCGATCGCCGACGCGGGGCTCTCCCCCGACGACGTCGAGTACGTGAACGCCCACGGGACGTCCACGCCGACGAACGACCCCGCCGAGACCATGGCGATCAAGCGCGTGCTCGGCGACCGCGCGCGGGCGGTGCCCGTATCGTCGAACAAGTCCATGCTCGGCCACACGATCGGCGCCGCGGGCGCCGTCGAGGCCATCCTCACGTGGAAGGGCATCGCGGAGGGGATCGTCCTGCCGACGATCAACTACGAGACCCCCGACCCGAAGTGTGACCTCGACTACGTGCCCAACGAGGCGCGGCGGCTCGCGCACCGGGTGGCGATCTCGAACTCCTTCGGCTTCGGCGGGCAGAACGCGTGCCTGTGTCTCGGCGGACGCGAGTGAGAGAGGACCGCCCCCGCCGCGCGGCGATCGTCGGGGCCCACGTCGTCACGGCGCTCGGCGACGGGCTCGCGCCGACGCTCGCGGCGATGCTTAAGGGGCGGTCGGCCGTCGCGCCGGTCTCGGGATTCGACGCCTCGGGCACACCCGACGCGGTCGCCGCCCAGCTCATCGTCCCCGTCGATGCCCCCGCCGACGACGGGCCCACGCGTGTCGAGACGCCCCACGGCGCCCTGCTCGACCGGTGCGCGCGCGCCGCGCATGCGGAGGGACGGGGCGCGGAGATCCCGCGCGAGGCGATGGGCGCCTTCCTGGCGCTTGGGATGGTGGACAGTCCCCCCGAGGCGCTCGATGCGGCGATCGCGGCCTCGGGCGGCGACGACGGCGCGTTCTCCCTCGAGGCCTTCTTCGGCGGCGCCTTCCGGTCCATCCACCCCCTCTGGCCGCTCGCGATGCTGAACAACGTCGTCGCGGGGCAGATGGCCGCGGACCTCGACGTCCGCGGCGACAACCTCGTCGTGACGAGCGAGGCGGACGCGGGCGTGCGCGCGTTCGCCGAGGCGCTCGGGGCCCTGTCCGTCGGCGCGGTGCGCGCGACGCTGGTCGCCGGCGTCGCCGACCACGTGAGCGCGGCCGCGCTGCTGCGCACGGAGATGCGAGGCACGCCGGGCGAGGTGCTCGGCGAGGGCGGCGGGGCCCTGCTCCTCGAGGGCGAGGCCGACGCTCGGGCGCGCGGGGTGGAGATCCTCGGGTTCGTCTCCGGGACCGCGTCCGCCTTCGGGCCCTCCGAGGTCGGCCCCGGCCCGTCGGCCCAGGCGATCGAGCGCGCGGCGCGGGGGGCCCTCGCGGACGCGGGCGTGCCCGTCGAGCGGGTGGGCCTCCTGTTCGTGGAGGGCACGGGCGTCGAGGAGGCCGAGGCCCGGCGCGCCCTGTTCGGCGCGCGGCGCGCGGAGGTCGCCGTGGTGGCGCCGGCGATCGCGCTCGGCCACCTGCGGGCGGGCGCGCCGGCGGTGCATGCGGCGCTCGCCGCGG
>JAYTCP010000423.1:0-2466 GCA_043736435.1 Planctomycetia bacterium
GCCGGGACGCGCTCCCAAGGCCTGCGGACGGACGTCGTGATCTCGGGCCTTCCACCCGGACCCACACGCGCCCTGGCCCTCGTCGTCGCGGGTCCCACCGTGCTCGGGCTCTCCGATCCAATATCGATAGGTGTCGATGTCATGGAGGCGACGCTCGAGGTCGTGCCCGCCGACCGGCTGGGGACCGTCGTCGCGGACGTGCGGCGCGACGGGAAGGCCTTCGGGCCCGCGGCGCTCGTGGTGCGCGCGGGCGGCCTTGTGGTGGGGGAGGTCGGCAGCGTGCGGGGTCGTGCCAGACCCGTGCTGGTCCCGGCGGGGACCCCGATCGAGGTCTCGCTCTCCTCGGCTCCGGCTTCCGAGGAGCTCGGGCTCCCGTCGCCCCGGGAGGTGACGCTCGCGCCCCGCGAGACGAAGGACCTCGCCTTCGACCTCGACGACGGCATCCCCTTCTCGATCCGTGCGATCGGCCCCGACGGGCACACCCTCTCCTTCGAGGCGCTCGCGTGGCGGGAGGTCGCGGGGCTTGGGCCGCGCCGGGCGCCCGGCCTGCTCCTCACCTCGGGCGTCGCCCTCGAGCACAGGGGGATCGGTCCGGTCGGGGAGATCTCGGTGCTCGTGATCCCGACGCGGGTGGGCGCGCCCACCTGGGTGCATGCGTCGCTCGCGGGACGGACGATCGTGCCGATCGACGCGCGCGTCGGGCTCTCGGGTGGGGTCGTCGAGCTGCGCCTCGGGGACGCGGAGGGTCGACCCCGCGCGGGATGGGCCGTCGAGCTGGTCCGCACCGACGCCGTAGACCTCCCCTCGTTCGCCACGTGGAGCGGCAGCGCCGACGCAGAAGGACACGTCATATCGCCGCCCCTGCCCGCCGGGACCTATCGGCTCGAGGTCGGGGGGCGTTTCGTCCGTGCCGTCACGCTGCCGGAGGCGGGATTGACGCTCACGCTCGTCGTGCCCCCGATGCCGAGCGGAGGGGGCACGGGACCCGCGCTCGAGGTGTCCATGACCGACTCCGACGGAGCCCCTCGCGCGATCGCGAGCGCGTACGTCCTCCCGGAGGGCGACGGGTGGGGGCAGCGGCTCGAGCCCCGTCGGGACGAGCCCGGCCGGTTCCATGCCGCGACCCTCTCCGCCGGCCGCTTCCGCGTCGTCGTGCCGTGGACGTGGGGCGCGGGTCCGCGGCACGGGACGGTGGAAGTCCCGGTCACGCTCCTCGGCGAAGGCGTGTTCCACGTCGACGTCGTCGTGCCGCAGCCCTGATCGCTCGCGGCGCGCCCGCGGCGTGCGCCGCCCAATCCCTCGCCGGAAGCCTCCGGAAGCCTAGGAACGGGCACAGGCCGCGACCGGGGGTATGCTCTCCCCCGCCTTGCGTTCCCCTCGCACCCTCATTCCAGGAGATCTCCCGATGTCCCCCGCGATGCTCGACCTCGTACTCCCCGACGGAACCCATCGACCGGTCCCGGCGGGGACGACGACCGGCGACGTCGCGAAGTCCATCGGCGCGGGCCTCGCCAAGGCCGCCGTCGCGGGCTCCGTGGACGGGGAGGTCTTCGACCTCTCCCGGCCTCTAGGCAAGGGCGGCGCCTTCAAGGTCCTGACCAAGAAGGATCCGGAGGCCCTGCGGGTGCTCCGGCACAGCGCCGCGCACCTGCTCGCCATGGCGGTCCTCGATCTCTTCCCGGGCACCGACCTCGGCTACGGCCCCGCCACCGACGACGGCTTCTACTACGACTTCAAGCCGCCCGTCCCGTTCCAGGAGTCCGACCTCCCGCGGATCGAGGCGCGCATGAAGGAGATCGCCGCGGAGGCGCGTCCGTACGTCCGCTCCGAGTGCGGGAAGGGCGACGCGAAGGCGCGCCTCGGGCGCATCGGCTACGCGCTGAAGGTCCCGCACGTGGACGAGATCCCCGAGGAGGCGATCTCGTTCTACGACTCGGGCACCTTCACCGACATGTGCGAGGGACCCCACGTCCCGAGCACCGCGTGGCTCGGCGCCGTCAAGGTGCTGTCCGTCAGCGGCGCGTACTGGCGCGGCGACGCGACCGGCATCCCGATGCAGCGCGTCCACGGCACCGCCTTCTTCACCCCCGAGGACCTCGCCGCGCACCTCGTGCGGATCGAGGAGAGCAAGCTCCGCGACCATCGCCGGATCGGCCGCGAGATGGGCCTCTTCTCCTTCCACCCGGAGGCTCCGGGCGCCGTGTTCTGGCACCCGAAGGGCATGGTCCTCTGGAACATGCTCCAGGAGTTCCTGCGCGACGAGCTGTCTCGCCGCGGCTACGGCGAGGTGAGCACCCCGATGGTGCTCTCCGACGAGCTCTGGAAGAAGTCCGGCCACTGGGACCACTTCCGCGACAACATGTACTTCCTGCGGGTCGACGATCGCGACTTCGCGGTGAAGCCCATGAACTGCCCCGGCTGCTGCCTCGTCTACGGCAGCACCCCGAAGAGCTATCGCGATCTGCC
>JAYTCP010000424.1:0-3573 GCA_043736435.1 Planctomycetia bacterium
TGTCCCTCTTTGCGGCGGCCGCCCACGTCGCGTCGCGACACTCCCGTCTGGCAGCCCCCCGGCCGGCCGTTCTCTCCTCTTCGTCTGGCGTTCCAGCACCTCCAGCCACTTCAGCGGTTCCCCTGGCGGTGTCCGAGGGCCTGGCCCCGGCCCTCGTCTTCGAGACGACCGAGGTCGATCGCGGCCGGCTCGCGCCGGGGGAGGTCCGTCGCGTCGAGGTGCCCTGGCGACGCGCGGGCCCGGGCACGCTGCGGGTGCGGGAGGTGGCGCCGGGCTGCGGGTGCGTCGTCGCACGCGGGCTCGAGGGGGCGCTCGAGGCCGGGGCGACCGGCGCGGTCGTGCTCGAGATCGCGGGTCGTGCCCGCGGCCCGTTCTCCGAGACCGTTCGCGTGCTCACCGACCGTCCCCCGGACGACGTCCATACCCTGCGATTGCGGGGCTTCGTCGGCGACGGGGTCGTGGTGTCGCCGGGTGCGCTCTCCCTCGGCCCGCTGCATCCCGGCGAGCGTTTCGTGCACTGGCTCACGGTGCGAGCGCCGCCCGGCGGGTTCGCGCCGGCGGTGGACGCGAAGCTCACCGGCCTCTCGGGCACGATTCGCGGCCTGCCTCCGGGGCGGGCGGGCGCCGTCGGGTGGGATCTCGAGATCTCCCTGCGCGCGCCCCTGCGCGAGGGGCCGTTCTCGGGCTCCGTCGCCGTGCGCGTCGAGGGCCAGGCGCTCGTCCATGTTCCGGTGGCCGGCACCGTCGAGGGGGAGCCGTGAGTCGGCACCTCGTAATCGGGCACCGCGTGATCCGGCACCGCCTGATCCGGCACCCCGTGTCTGGGCACTCCGAGCCTGGGGGCTCGGTTCCTCGGTCGTCAGACGCGCGGGGCCTCGTCCGGGACGACGGCGCGATAGGCCGCCACGGTCTCCTCCACCATCCGCTCCACGCGGAACTCCGCGTCCACCCTCGTCGCGCCGGCGCGTCCCAGGGCCGCGGCGCGCGCGGGATCGAGCAGCAGGTCGGCGAGCGCGTCGGCGAGCGCCACGGGGTCGGCCGGCGGCACGAGGACGCCTTCGACGCCGTCATGCACCACCTCCGGAGTTCCGCCCGTGCGCGACACCACCACCGCGCGTCCCGCGGCCATGGCGTCGAGGATGCTCGTCCCGAGTCCCTCCTGGACGCTCGGCATCGCCACCACGTCGGCCGCGGAAAACCAGCCTGCGACGTCGTCGATCGCTCCGGGGAGTCGGACGCGATCGCCGCATCCGAGGGCTTGCGCCTGCGCCTCGAGCGCGGCGCGCAGCGGCCCCTCGCCCGCGATCACGAGAAACGCGCGCGACACGCGGGCGATCACCCGCGGCCATGCCGCAAGGAGATGCTCGTGGCCCTTCGGCGGCACGAGCGCCCCGACGGCGAGCACGAGCGCGGCGTCGGCGGGCAGGCCGCATCGCGCGCGGACGTCCACGCTCGGCGCGCGGCGGATGCGCTCGGGATCGATGGCGTCGCGCACGACGACGAGCCGCGCGGGGTCGAGCCCGTCGGCCTCCATCACGCGGCGCACGGCCTCGCTCACGCAGAGGATGCGGTTGGCCCGTCGGTACTTGCGGCCGTTGAGGCCGAAGAACGAGTGACGGTAGATGGAGAGGTCCACGCGTCGGCTCACGAGGAGGGGGCACGTCCCGCCGGCGGCCGCCGCCCCTCCGTGAGCGTGCGCGTCGCGGGCGGCCGCGCCGCGGGCGGCCCAGGCGAGCAGGCCGTGCGCGTGGGATGTGTGCGCGTGGACGAGGTCGGGCCGGCGGGCGCGCAGCAGCCTGCGCAGCCGCAGGACCGCGCGCACGTCGGCCTCGCCCCGCATGGGCAGCGCCACGACCTCGATGCCGAGGGCCTCGAGCCGCGGCCGCGACGCCGCGTCGGGCGGAACGACCGCCGCCACCCCGTGCCCTCGGTCGCGCAGACCCGCGAGCAGGTAGGCCATCTGCTGCTCGCCGCCACGCCACGCCCGCTCGGTGTCCACGTGGAGGGTAACGAGCGCCCGCGGCATCGACCGGAGGCTACACGGGTCTCCCCGCCGCCGGTATCCCCGAGGCATGGGCTTCCCCTCCGCGGCGACGCGAGACCCGCCCTCGGACGCGCGACCGTCGGGCCTCCGGTACGCTGCGCACAGCGTGACGACTCCCGACTCCCCTTCCAGGCCACACGAGCCCTCGCCCGGGCCGCCGCCCGAGCCGACGACCGTGCCGACCGAGCGCCGACCGGCGCCGCCCCGGCACACGCCGTCGGCGCCCGGCGCCAAGCGCGCCCGGCACCAGCGCTGGACGCGCGTCGCCGCGGGCGTGACCGTCGTGGGCCTGCTCGGCTTCGGAGCGTTTCTCGTCAAGGCCGGCCCGGGCCTCTTCAAGCGCAAGACCGTGCAGGAGATGCAGGCCGAGGGCTGCCTCTCCTTCCTCGAAGGCATCGCCCACCGGATCCGCGGGTTCCAGGAGCTCAAGAAGCGTCTGCCCGAGGCGCTCGCCGAGCTGCGCGACCCGGATCTGCCCAGCGATCACGACGCCGAGCCCTGGGACTGCTGGGCGAAGCCCATCGAGTACCGGATCATCGACGAGGCGAAGGGCGACTTCCGGCTGCGCAGCTACGGCCCCGACAAGCTCCCCGGGACGCCCGACGACTTGCTGTGGCCCTTCGGCGCGACTTGGCAGTAGGGCCGCGTCCGCATCGGACCGACTCCGCCGGGCGATCGTGATGGGGCCCCGCCGGGGCGCCACGCGCCCACATCTGGGGCTTCCTGCGGCGTCCCGCGGCGTTCTGCGGCCGTCTGCCGGACGCCCCCTCCGGAGCGTCGCCGGGCCCGGATACGGTGGGCCCCTCATGAACGCTTGGGACGAGCTCGAACGGCGAGTGCGCGAACGCGGGGTCCGCGTCGAGCAGCGCCTCGCCCTGATCGCGCTGCTGCGCGACGATCGTCTGTCCGCGGAGGCCCGCACCTCCGGGCAGCTCGCGGTCCGGCGCCAGGCGCTCCTCTCCGCCGTCACGCGGGCCGCCGCCGACGTGCGGCGCGAGGCGCTCGCGTGATGCGCCCCGTCGCCATCGAGATCGCCGAGCTGCGCGGATGGCGGTCCTCGGGGCGCATCGCCCTCGATCGGCCCGTCACGGTCCTCGTCGGCGACAACGGCCGCGGGAAGAGCAGCACGCTCGCCGCCATCGAGTGGTGCCTCTTCGGCCGCGAGGTCGAAGGCGTCAAGGGAACCGGGATCGCCGAGCGCAACGACTGGGAGGTCCGCCGCCGGGACGCGGGCAACCACGACACGGAGGTGCGCCTCACCCTCGCCACGCCGGACGGCCCCGCGGTCGTCTCCCGGTGCCGACCCGCGGGCGCCAAGACGAACGCGCCCGACGTCGTCGGGGTGGCGCTGCCCGACGGTCGCTCGGTGGAAGGCGCCGCCGCCATGGCGTGGCTCGCGAAGGCGGGCTTCCCCGACGCGGAGACGTTCCGACGCGCCCACGTGCTCCACCAGGACGCGGTGCGACGGCGCGTGGTCGACGGCCAGGACCGCTCCGCCATCCTGGCCGCGCTCCTCGGCCTCGAGGACG
>JAYTCP010000425.1:0-2623 GCA_043736435.1 Planctomycetia bacterium
CGAAGCCGAATCCCCCGCCTCCGCTTCGTCCTCCTGTGCGGCGACGCCACGCGGGACCGCACGGACCTCATCCACGAGGAGACGATCCCCACCGCGTACGTGCGCACGGTCTACAACGGCGCGACGCCGTCCGACCGCTGGATGGCGCTGCCCTCCGGCGGCGCGTCGACGGGCGCCCTCGCCATCGGGCGGCTCCCCTTCCGCGACCCGAAGGAGATGGACGCGTACGTCGACCGTGTGATCCGCGCCGAGACCGCGCCGCAAACCGACGCCGGCCGGCGCACCCTGCGCTTCGTGACGAGCGAGGGCCGCTTCGGCCCGACCGTCGACGCCGCGCTCGAGGGGCTGTTCACGAAGGTCGTGGCCGAGAACATCTCGCCGGCCTACGACGTCGAGGTCACGTTCGCCAATCCCCGCAGCTCGTACTGCTGGCCGCCTTCGCGCTTCCACGAGAAGGTGATCTCGAGCCTCAACGAGGGGTCGCTCTTCTACACCTACGTGGGTCACGGCTTCGCCCAGGGCTTCGACGCTCTCCAGGTCGGCGCGAGCCGATACCCCATCCTGCGCAGCAGCGACGTGCCCCAGGTGTCCATCACGGGCACGCCGCCGGCGATGTTCGTGATCGCGTGCACGACCGCGACGTTTGACGCTCCGAACGAGGTCGGCGTCGGCGAGCGGCTCCTGGCGAGGCCCAACGGCCCCCTCGCGTACTGGGGCGCCACGCGCATCTGCCACCCGCTGTGGAACAGCCTCGTCGGGCGCCAGATCGCCATCGACGCCTTCGAGAAGCCCGACCTGCGCCTCGGGGAGCTGCTCAACGCGTCGGTGGACCAGATCCTCCGGCCCGACCCGGAGCGAAAGGATCCGCAGCGCGGGCTCATCGAGCTCGTGGCGCGCAACATGCTCGCGGGCACGGTCGGAGCCGATCGCCTCTACCTCGAGGGCAGCTGGATGTACGTCCTGCTCGGGGATCCTGCCCTCAGGCTCCCGAGGCCGCGCGAGGACCTCGTCCCCACGGCGACCCGCACGGCGACGGGCCTCTCGGTGAAGGTGGAGGGCGCGCTCCCCGACGGGACCGAGATCGAGATGAGCGTGGAGGTGCCGCGGAACGCGATCGTGAAGCGCGAGACGAAGGCGGGGGGAACCCCCGACGCGATGATGGTGGCCCGCCACGACAACGCGAACGACAAGGCCCTCGCGCGCGCGCGGGGGACGATGAAGGGCGGCGTGGCGACGTTTCAGGCCGAGGTCCCCGAGGGGTGGCGCACGCGCGCGCTCGTCGTGAAGGCGAGCGCGGTCTCGGGGGGCGACGTCCACGTCGGCGGGATCCGTCTCGCAGCGCCGTGAGCGCGGGAGCCCGGCCCCCGCCGCCCCCACGCACTCCCGGACGCGATCGGGTCACCCGACGGGCGTCATCCCCAGCGTGCGCCGCGCGGCGGCGGCGGCCGCGGCCACGTTGTCGACCGCGTCGCGCAGGACGCCGCCCGTGAGCCCCTCGAGGAAGAGCCGGAGAGCCACCCGCAACACCGCGTCGGGCGTCGCGTCGTCGGCGCCCGCGTCGGCGTCGACCGCGACCTCGTAGGGGGCGAGCTCGGCCAGGAGCTCCTCGAGGTGCGGATCGAGGCGGGACCGGAGCACCGGGATCTCGATGCCGAGCGAGAACCACGGGGAGGCGCTCGCGCCCACCGCGGAGAGAAGCGGGGCGGCCCCCTCCTTGATGTAGAGCCGGCGCCAGCCGCCCGCCTGCGGCCGGCCGTCGGGCACGGCGGCGTAGCCGAGTTCGGCGGCATGGTGGTCGATCGTGGCGAGCGCCCAGCGCTCGAGGTGGGGAGAGGGCAGCGGGGCGCTCATCGGGGTCGTCCCTCGTCCTGGGTGAGGAGTCGCTCGATCCGTCGGCGGGCGGCGGCGGCGTCGGCGCCGCCCCGCTCCACGTAGACGGCGTAGGCCTCGCGGGCTTCCCCGAGACGACCCAAACGTTCGAGGACCGCCCCGCGCTTCGCGTACGCCTCCACCGCGGTGGGGTCGCGGGCGAGGGCCTCGTCGTAGGCCGCGAGCGCGTCCTCGAAGCGCCCCGCGGCGGCCCAGCCGTCGCCGGCGTTCAGGAGCGGCGCCGCGTCGCGGGGGCGGAGGCGCGCCGCCTCGGTGTACTGCGCGGCGGCGTCGGCGAAGCGCTCGAGCCCGTAGAGGACGAGGCCCGCGCCCTCGCGCAGGTCGGCGTCGCTCGGTGCCAGGCGGATCGCGGAGAGGTAGGCCGAGAGCGCGACCTCGGTGTCGCCCACGCGCTGGGCGGCGTCGCCGAGGTTCGCCCAGGCGTCGAGCATACCGGGATCGGCCGCCACGGCGTGCTGGAACGCCTCGATGGCGGCCCGAAAGGCGGCCTCGCGCCCCGACGCTCCGACCAGGAGTTCGCCCTCGAGTGCCCGCACAAGGCCGCGATAGAGGTAGGTCTCGGGCAGGGCGGGATCGCGCTCCGCTGCGTTCTCGACGGCGCTGTCCGCGCGCGTGAGCGCGCGTCGCGCGAGCTCGAGGACCTCCGCGGCGCGGGGGCGGTCCCCCGTGCGACGCGCCTCCTCGTGCTCCGCGATGAAGCGGTCGGCCGCGGCGAGGTCGACCTCGGCGAGCG
>JAYTCP010000426.1:0-2811 GCA_043736435.1 Planctomycetia bacterium
CCCGTGCGCTTCGAGTTCACCACCGCCAAGGCTCCCGGGAAGCTCACGGACGGCGTCGGGTACGTCTACGTCGTGATGCCCGTCTCCGTGACGGAGGGAGCGTGACGGCCGGCTCCCGCGGAGGCCCCGCCCGTCCCATCGGCGACCTCCTGGGCGGCGCCCTGCGGTCGCTCGGGGTCCCGTCGAAAGCCGTGACCCGCCGCGTGCTCTCCGCGTGGGAGAGGGTGGCCGACCCCGCCTGGCGGGGGGTGGCCGTGCCCCACCGGTGGATGGCCGGGACCCTCGTGGTCTCGGTCGCCTCCGCGCCCCTCCGGCAGGAGCTCGCCCAGTTCCACGCCGAGCGCCTCCTCGCCACGCTCAAGTCCCTGTTGCCCGACGACCCGATCACGGCCCTCCGCTTCGAGGCGGCGGGCGAAGGATCTCGATGACCCCCGCTGCCAAGAACGACGAAGACAAGAAGCGCGACAAGAAGGGCCCCGTCGGCGACGCCGCGAAGGGCAAGGAGGCGGAGAGCGCGCCGATCCGCACCGAGGCCCAGCAGAAGGATCTCGAGCGCTTGGCCCGGCGTGCGACGAGGGATCCGAGCGCGATGGGCGACCCCGCCGCGAACGTCGGGAGCCCCGCCGGCAAGGCGGGAGGCGCTCCCGAGAGCGTCGGGCCCGCGCACCCGGGCGCCATCGGTGACGGCAAGGCGGCCGGGGGCGAGGGCGACTACGGCGCCGACAAGATCCAGGTCCTCGAGGGCCTCGAGGCGGTGCGCCGCCGTCCCGGCATGTACATCGGCGACACCACCACCCGCGGCCTCCACCACCTGGTGTACGAGATCGTCGACAACAGCGTCGACGAGGCCCTGGCGGGCTTCTGCAAGCACATCCACGTCCGCATCACCCCGGACGAGGGGATCCTCGTCACCGACGACGGTCGCGGCATCCCGGTGGACGAGGTGCCCGGTCAGGGCCTGCCCGGCGTGACGGTCGCGTTCACGAAGCTCCACGCCGGCGGCAAGTTCGACCGCGGCGCCTACAAGGTGTCGGGCGGCCTCCACGGGGTCGGCGCCAGCGTCGTGAACGCGCTGTCCGAGCTCTGCGAGGTGGAGGTCCACCAGAAGGGGAAGGTCTGGTACCAGTCGTTCGAGCGCGGCAAGGCCACCTCGAAGCTCGAGGTCCGCGGCAAGAGCGACAAGCGTGGGACCGAGGTCTACTTCAAGGCCGACGCGAAGATCTTCCCCGTCATCAAGTACGACTACGGCACGATCGTGTCCCGGCTCCGCGAGCTGGCCTTCCTCAACAAGGGCCTCTCGATCGGCATCACCGACGAGCGCACCGACCCGCCGAAGGAGGAGCACTTCAAGTACGACGGCGGCATCCGCGAGTTCGTCAAGTGGCTCAACGAGGGCAAGGACGTCCTCCACTCCGACGTGATCTACTTCGAGAAGGAGGCGGACGGGGTCGCGGTCGAGATCGCGATGCAGTACAACACCGGCTTCAACGCGGTCGAGCAGTCCTTCGCGAACAACATCCACACGCTCGAGGGCGGCACGCACCTGTCGGGCTTCCGCACGGCCCTCACGCGCAGGCTGGCCGAGTACGCGCGGCGCGAGAAGTTCTTCGGTCCCGAGGAGAAGCCGTCGGGCGACAACTTCCGCGAGGGCCTGACCGCCGTCATCTCCGTCAAGGTCCGCGAACCCCAGTTCGAGGGCCAGACGAAGACGAAGCTCGGCAACAGCGAGGTCGAGGGCGCGGTCGCGAGCGCGTTCGGCGACGCGCTGGCGAGCCACCTCGAGGAGCACCCGAAGACCGCCCGCCAGATCCTCGACAAGGCGGTGCTCGCGTACCGCGCGTGGGAGGCCGCCCGCAAGGCGAAGGACCTCGTGCGCCGCAAGGGCGCGCTCGCGAGCGGCAACCTGCCCGGAAAGCTCGCCGACTGCTCGAGCAAGGACCTCGAGTCCACCGAGCTCTTCATCGTCGAGGGCGAGTCGGCAGGCGGCACGGCCAAGATGGGCCGCGACCGCGCGACGCAGGCCATCCTCCCGCTGCGCGGGAAGATCCTGAACGTCGAGAAGGCACGCCTCGACAAGATGCTCGGCCACGAGGAGATCCGCACCCTCATCACCGCCGTCGGCACGGGCATCGGGCGCGTGGAGGAGGGCGGCGAGGGCTTCGACCTCACGAAGCTCCGGTACGGCAAGATCATCATCATGACGGACGCCGACGTCGACGGCAGCCACATCCGCACGTTGCTGCTCACGTTCCTGTTCCGCCACATGCTGCCGCTCATCGAGGCCGGGCGGGTGTACGTGGCGCAGCCGCCGCTCTTCAAGATCGCCAGGCGCAAGACCGAGGAGTACGTCTTCGAGGAGAAGGCGCTGAAGGACCGCCTCCAGGCGCTCGGCAGCGAGAACGCGAAGTTCGAGCCCGCGAAGGGCGACCCGATCCAGGGCGCCGCCCTCACCCGGGTCGTCGACGGGCTCGCGAAGCTCGAGGAGCAGGCGCGCTCCGTCGAGCGCCGCAACGTGAGCCTCGCGCAGTACCTGGCCGCCGAGAAGGACGGGCGCCTGCCCGTCGAGATCTGGCGCCCGGCGAAGGTCGCGGGCCGCGGGAGCGCGAAGCCGGTCGAGCCGGAGCTCCTCGCCTCCGACGAGGAGATCAAGCGTCGCCTCGCCGCGCTGCCCGCCGACGCGAGGGTGGTCTTCGACACCGAGGACCCGAAGCTGCGCGAGGGCGCGGCGATGATCCGGTCGAAGGTCTACGAGCACGGCGAGATCGAGCGCACGGTGAAGGCGCTCCAGAAGATGGGCATCGACACCCACAC
>JAYTCP010000427.1:0-8942 GCA_043736435.1 Planctomycetia bacterium
GCGCTGTAGGGGCCCGGCATCCCGACGCCGAGCAGGTTCGACGGGCCGAGCGCCTCGGCCGCGAGGCAGGCGACCACCGCGGAGTCGATGCCCCCCGAGAGGCCCAGCACCGCACGCGTGAGGCCCGTCTTGCGCCCGTAGCCCTCGATGCCCATGACGAGCGCGCGTCGCAGCTCGTCGGCGGGATCGCCCTCGGCCTCTTCGTCGAGCGGCGCCGCCGTCTCCGGGTCCACGACGGCGAAGTCCTCCCCGAACCCCCGCAGGCGGGCGATCTCGCGGCCCTTCGCGTCGAACGCGCGGGAGCGGCCGTCGAAGAGCACGTCGTCGTCGGCGCCCACGAGCTGCGCCGTGACGAGCGGGCGCCCCATGCGGACGGCCTCCGCGGCGAACAGCGCGCGTCGCCGGGCGTCCTTCCCGACGTGGTAGGGGGACGCCGACAGGTTCACGACGATCTCGGCGCCGGCCCGCACGAGGTCGGCGGGGGGGTCCACGTCGTACAGGCGTCGGCCGTCCACCGCGTCGCGGGACCAGAGGTCCTCGCAGATCGAGATCCCGACCCGCCGCCCCGCGACGGTCACCACCAGGGGGCCGTCGCCCGGGGCGAAGTAGCGGGCCTCGTCGAAGACGTCGTAGGTCGGGAGGAGTCGCTTCGCGTACACGCCGACGACGCGGCCGCCTGCCAGCACCACGGCCGCGTTGTGGAGGCCTCGCCCCGTCGCGGCCGGGTTGCGGACCACGGTCCCGAGCACCGTGGCCGGGCCGTCCGACAGCTCCCGGCAGAGCGCCGCCACGGCGGCCTCGGCGGCGCGCACGACCGCGTCCCGGGTCAGGAGATCCCGGGGCGGGTACCCAACCACGGCGAGCTCGGGGACCAGGAGGAGGTCGGCCCGTGCCTCCCGCGCCCGCCGCCAGGCGTTTCGGATCCGTTCCGCGTTACCAGGGACGTCCCCGGCGGTCGTGTCGATCTGGGCGATCGCGATGCGCAAGGAACGGGCTCCAGGGGCGCTCCGCGGCGGCCCCGGGCGGAAGTGTAGCGCCCAGGCTGCCGGCAGGGTGTCGCGGCGGCGGGGACCTCCGGGATTCGTCCGGGCGAGGGCGCTTGACTCCCCTTCCTTCGCCGGTATAGGTACGGCGCCCCGCGGGGGCCGCAAGGCCTCCGCATGGAGACTTCTCGATGTCCTACGCCGGGTCCGCCGACCTCGAAACGCTGCTCGCGGGTACCCTCCTCGAGCTCGAGGTCTGGATGAGCCCTCGCAAGAAGAAGGAGCCGGAGCCGGAGCCCGACCCCGAGCCCGAGGAGAAGCCCGTTCCCGGGGAGGAAGAGCCCGAGGAAGAGGACGAGACCGACGAGGACGAGGAGGAAGAGGAGGAGGAAGAGGAGGAAGAAGAGGAGGAAGAGGAGGACGAGGACCTCGACGAGGACGAAGACCTCGACGAGGAGGACGAGGACGACGACTTCGACGACGAGGACGAGGACGAAGACGACGACGACGACGAGGACGACGACGACGACTTCGAAGACGACGGAGGCGGCGACTTCGAGGACTGCTCGTCGCGCCCCCTCGCCACGGGAGCCCGTTCGCGTCCGATCTGACCCGGCCCCCCGATCCGACCCGATCCCCCATTCTGACCCCATGCAGGGGCCGTCGGGCTCCGAAGTCGTTCCTCGCGCGTTTGCGCGTGCCCGCTACGCGCCGGGCTGCGTCGGTGCCTGCGGCGTCGGTGCCTGCGGCGTCACTGGCTGCGGCGTCGCTGCGGGCGGGGTCGCTGCGGGCGGGGTCGGGGCGGGCTCGGCGAGCAGCGAGAGGAACGTGGCGCCGTAGCGGTCGGCCCGCTTGCGCCCCACGTCGGGCAGGGCGGCGATCTCCTCGACGTCGGCGGGGGGCGCCTCCACCATCGCCATCATGCCCGGGTTGGGTAGCACGACGACGTTCTGGACCCCGCGACGCAGGGCCTCCTCGGTCCGCCAGCGCCGGATGCGCTCCTCGCGGCGGCGGAGGACGTCGGCGCGGGCGGCCTCCTCCGACGTTCGACGCGGGCGCACGGGCGCGGCGGGCGCCGCGCCGCGCTCGAACGCCGCGACCCCTTCGAGCACCGCCTCGAGGAGCGACGCCCCGTCGCCCGCGCGGACCACGCCGCGCGTGCCCGGCGTGCGTTCGAGGGCCGCGAGGTCCGCGGGCGGACGCGCCGCGAGCTCGAGCAGCGTCTCGTTCGCGAGCACCTTGAAGCGCGGCACGTCGTGGGAGCGCGCGCGGCCTTCGCGCCAGTCGAAGGCCGCGGCGAGGACCGAGCGCCCGAGGGCGTCGAGCTTCTCGGCGCCCTTGAGCCCGCGCCACGCCTCGGGGTCGTCGCGCCACGGCGCCCCCTGTCGGGTCGCGAGGCGGCGGAACTCGATGCGGGCCTCCTCGGCGAGGTCGGCCTCGCGGAGGCGGGCGTCCAGTCGATCGTGCAGCCCGAGCAGGTAGGCCGTGTCCCCGCGCAGGTACCGGACGAGCTCCGGGGTGAAGGGACGGCGGCGCCAGTCCGCGGTCTGGTGCTTCTTCGAGAGCACGACGCCGTACGCCGACTCGACGAGGGCCGCGAGCCCGACGCGGGGCTCCCCCAGGAGCGTCGCGGCGATCATCGTGTCGAATACGTCGCGGAAGCGGAAACCGTGGTCGCGCGAGAGGATCGAGATGTCGTAGTCGCCGCCGTGCATCACGAGCAGGCTGCCCTCCCGGTCGGCGAGGGCTCGGAGGGGCGAGAGGTCGCGGATCGCGAGCGGGTCGAGGATCGCGTCCAGGCCGGGGGCCGAGAGCTGGACGACGCACACCTGCTCGCGGAACGCGTGGAGCGAGTCGGCTTCCGTGTCGAGGGCGATGCGGGTCTCGCCCTCGAGCCGGGCGACGAGGCGGGCGAGGCCCTCCGGGGTGTCCACGAGCAGGGGCGGGGGGGCGTCGTCGGGCTGTGTCACGGGGCCTCCTTGTCGAGGCGTCCCTCGTCGTGTCCGAAGATGCGCAGGTAGCCCACGGCCACCTTCCGCTCCGCATTCGCGTCCCGTGCGAGCGAGATCGCCTTGCGCAGGGAGGTGGTGGCCCCCGCGGGGTCGTCCCTGCGGAGCTCGAACCAGGCCCTCGCGCGCCACGCGGCGGCCTCGTTCGGGATCAGGCTGGTCGCCTCGCGGACCGCCTCGAGGCCGCGCTTCGCGTCGCGGTCCACGTACTTCATCGCGGCCTCGAGCTGCTCGAACCCGCGGCGACGCTCGAGCTCCCGGCGCTGGCGCGCGACCGCCTCCACGGCCACCTGGGCGGTCGGGCCCTCCTCGTCGAGCTCGATCTCGAGCCTCTCGAGGGCTCGCAGCGCCTCCCGGTCCTCGAAGGTCCCGGGGTCCTCGCGCAACGCGGCCCGCGCGCGCAGCTGCAGCTCGCGCGTCGGGGCGGCCTCCAGCGGCGAGCCCAGCAGCCGCGCGTGCTGGTGGCCCGTGCCCGGGGGCGCAGGCGTTCCCTTCGCCTCGAGGGCCTTCGTGAAGGCCGCGTCGGCCCTTGCCATGTCGCCGTTCGTGATCAGCGCGCGCGCGTGGATCGCGAAGACGCGACCGTCCGCGGGGAAGGCCGCCGTCGCGACCTCGCCCTCGCGGATGGCCTCCTCCAGGCGCCCGCTGTCCACCAGGACCGTCAGCCGCGCGACCGCGACCTCGGCGTTCCCGGGCGCCATCTCGCGCGCCACGAGGAGCAGGTCGGCGGCGCGGGCGACCAGCTCCTTGCGCTGCGCGGGCTCGGTGCCGGAGACGCGCGAGCTGGCGAGAGCTTCCTCCGCCCGCGCCATGCGGCCCTCCACCCCGCCGTCGAACGGCACGCCGCGGAGGAAACGCCGGGCATCGTCGAGCGTGCCCGCCTCGAGGATGCGCCGCGCGGTGCTGGCGAGGACGCGGTCGCGCACGCCGCGGTCCGGCAGCAGACGCTCGAAGCCCGGCGGGAACGCGTTGCGCAGGTCGGAGAGGATCGCCTCCTTCTCCTTCCACGCGTCGTCGAGCTTCGTGAAGCGGATCTCGGCGAGGCCGAGCTCGAGCCGAGGCCGGTCGTCCGTCGAGGGCAGCCGCTCGGGCGGGAGCAGACGGCCGAGGGCGTCGCCGTCGAGCAGGATGCGGCGCAGGAAGTCCTCGGGGCCCACGATGCCGGCCGCGCGCGCGCGCGTGCCCGCGGGCGAGTCGGCGAGCGCGGTGCGCCAGCGCTCGACGTCGATCGTCGCCTCGGCCGTGAAGCCGACGAGGATCACCTCGTCGTTGTAGAGCAGCACCCACGAGCTCGGGAACACCTCGTACCAGCTCTTGAGCGCCGTCTGGAAGAGCTCGCGCGACATGTTGAAGATGTTGAGCCACTGCGCGAACACGCCGCCCGGGCGCAGCGCGCTGCGCGCGAGCTGGTACGCCTCGCGCGTGAACAGGTGCCCCGCGCCGGGCACCCACGGGTGGCTCGGCTGGGACACGATGACGTCGTACGCGCCGCCCTCGCGCGCCGCCTCGCGCAGGAGGAGGCGGCCGTCGGTCACCTCGAGGGTCGCGTTCGGCGCGCGCCGCACGAGCAGCGGCCCGCGGTACTCCTCGCTCACGTCGAGGACCGCGGGCTCGAGCTCGGCCACGACCGTGCGCAGGCCCGTCGAGATCATCGCCTCCGCGGTCCAGCCGGCGCCGTGCCCGATCACGAGGGCGTCCCTCGCGGTCGGGTGGACCAGCCAGGGCAGCAGCGCGAGCGCGACCTCCGTCTCCGACCCCGCGTCGGGATCGTGCGGCTGGATGCGCGACTCGGAGAGCCCGCCCTGGCGCAGGCGCACGTAGCCTCGCTCCGCCAGGAGGCCGACGCTGCTCATCACCCCCTCGCGGGGCAGGATCGGGTCGGCGTCGGGGCGCCCCGCGGGGCGCGGGTAGATGCCGCCCAGGATGCCGCCGAGCACCTCCATGTCGGCCCGCGAACGGACACGGTACTGGGCGTCCCACGACCCCAGGGTCGCGACCTCGGGCAGGGCCGGGCCCGCCGCGTCCACGGTCCGCCCGGCGCCCGGCAGCGCGAGGAGAGCGAGGGGCACGGCGAGCGCGAGCGCCGGGAACGGCGAGCGGGGCCGGGGCGCGAGGAGCAGGAGCGCCGCCGCCGCGGCGATTCCGATCCCGCCCAGGGCCGCGAGCGTCCTCGGCCCGCCGATGCCCGGGAGGAGGAGGAAGCCGGCGAGCAGGCTCCCGAGCACGTTGCCCGCGGTGTTCCACGCGTAGAGCGAGCCGACCGCGCCCGCCGCGCTCGCCGCGCTGTCGGACCGCGCCCGCACCGCGAGCGGGTAGGCCGCCGCGAACGCGATCAGCGGTGGCGCGATGCAGAAGAAGGCCCCGACGACGCGCGCGGTCCGCAGCGCGTCCCAGCCCGCCTCGCGCACCAGCGTCCACGGCGCGCCGCCCGCCGTGCGCAGCGCGTCCCACGCCATGCCGTCCGGTTTCGCGTTCGCCGCCGCCGACGAGCCCTCCCGAAGCGCGTACCACGGCAGCGCCCCGGCGGTCCACACGGAGAGCACCAAAAGCCCCGCGCCGAGCGCCAGGGCCCACGCCATGGCGAGGTCGGGGCGGCGCACGTGGTCGGCGAGGCGGCCGCCGAGGGCGCCTCCGAGGGCCGTGCCGAGAAGCACGGCGCCGAGCAGGATGGCGAAGCCGTACACGTGGATCCCCGTGATCGGCTCGAGCAGTCGGAACCACGCGACCTCGCCGGCGAGGGCGAGGGCGCCGGTCAGGAAGAGCGTCACGGCGGGCAGATGCGCGCGTTTCCCGACCGCGCGGCCGTTTCGCCCGTGGGGCATCGGCGGCAGCGGCGGCGGGGGCGCGGCGGGGGTGGAAGGGGTCGAGGCTCGGGGGGGCGGCGGGGGTGAGGGCGCGACGTCGGGGGCGGGCGAGACTCCGGAGACATCGGCGGGCGCGCGAGCGGACTCCGCGGCGGGCGACGCGCGCGAGGCGCCCTCGGCGATCACGAGGAGGAGGGCCGCCAGCAGGTTCCCGGAGGCCGCCAGCCTGAGCGAGGCGGTCTCGCCGAACCCGGGCAGGAGGTGCCACGTCGCGAGCCAGACGCCGGTGGCGGCGCCGAGCGTGTTCACGCCGTACAGCCATCCCGTCGCCCGCCCGGCCCGCGCGACGTCCCGCAGCGCGCCCCGGACGAGGAAGGGCAGCGTGGCTCCGAGGAACGCCGTCGGGAGGATGAGGATCGGGAGCGCCACGACGGCGGCCGGCCACGACGAGCGCCCCGGCTCCATGCCGAGGAGGTGGAGCACGGCCAGGTGCGCGTCCGGGACGAAGACGAGGACGAGGGGCGACAGGAAGATGAGGACGCCCGCGACCATCTCGCACCACGCGGCCGCCCGGAGCGGGTTCTCGTGACCCGGGGCCAACCGCGAGCTCAAGGCGGCGCCGATGCCCAAGCCGCCGAGGAAGGCGGCGGAGACGAGGGCCAGCGCCTCGGCGGTCGTGCCGACCCCGCGACCGAGGGAGCGGAACCAGACGACCTCCGCGGCAAGCGCTGCCGTGCCGGAGAGAAATGCGGCGACGAGCAGGAGCGCGGCCATGGGCGGGGCAGCATACCCTCCCCGGCACGTTCGGCGCCTGGCGCCCAGGCCCCCGCCGGGCGGGGCGGCGGTCCCTTCCCTCGGCTCGGTAGAGTCTCGCCCATGGCCGGTGTTGCGTCCTCGGGCGGTCCCTCCCTCCCTCCCCCGACGGTCGCGGGAGGCACGCCCGTGCCGGACTCCCCGGCCGCGCCGGGGCGCTTCGGTCGGCTCGTCCCGGGGCTGTTCGCCGCGATCACCTTCGGCGCGGCGACGCCCGCGGCGAAGGTCGTGACCGACGGCATCCCGCCCGCGGTGGCCGCCGGCTGGCTGTACCTGGCGTCGGGGATCGCCCTCTCGATCGTGCTCGCCGTCCGGCCGCCGCGGCCGGAGGCCCGCGTCGGGCGGGCCGACCTGCCCTGGATGCTCGCGAGCATCTGCATCGGCGGGATCGCGGCGCCCGTGGCCTTCTTCCTGGGGCTCGCCCGGGCGCCCGCGTCGGTCTCCTCCCTCCTCCTCGGGCTCGAGCTTCCGTTCACCGTCGGCATCGCGGTTGTCCTGTTCGGGGAGCGACTCGATCGCTGGCGGATCCTCGGCGCGGCCCTCGTCACGGCGGGCGGGATCCTCGTGGTCGTGCTCTCGTCGCGGAAGGAGGCGGAGGACGGGGGCGACCTCCTCGGGGCCCTCTGGGTCGGCCTCGCCTGCCTCGGATGGGCCTTCGACAGCAACCTGATGCGCTTCCTCGCGCACCGCTCTCCGCTCGACGTCGCGCGCTGGAAGGGGCTCGGAGGGGGGCTCGCCGGCCTCGGCCTGGCCGCGGCCTTCGGCGCGGAGATGCCCGCCCTCACCTCGCGATTCCTCCTCGGCGGCGCGGCGGTGGGCGTCGTCGCGTACGGGCTGTCGCTCTCGGGCTACGTCGCCAGCGTGCGCAGGCTGGGGGCCGCCCGGACCGGGATGCTGTTCGGCACGGCGCCCCTCTTCGGGCTCGCCGGGTCGGCCGTGTTCCTCGGCGAGGCCCTCGGGCTCTCCTCGATCGGGCCGGCGGCGCTCATCCTCGCGGGCGTCGCGCTCCTCGGCATGGAGCGGCACCCGACGTCGTCCGGCGGGGGCGCGGCCGGGGGGTGACCCCCGCGCGGCCTTCGCTCCGCGCGCGCGCCGCGTACCCTGCGCCGACGAAGCGAGGTGTCCCGTGGCGAAGCCTTTCGTGAACGAGCCCTTCACCGACTTCGGCAGGCCGGAGGCGCGGGAGGCCTTCGTCGAGGCCCTCGCCCGCGTGGACGACGAGCTCGGGCGCACGTACGCGAACGTGATCGACGGCGAGCGGCTGCCGGGCCTGCCGACGTTCTCGACCCACGATCCGTCCGACCCGGAGATCGTGGTCGGGCGCTTCCCGGAGGCGACCGCCGAGGAGGCGGCCCGCGCCGTCGAGGCGGCCGACGCCGCGTTCCCCGCCTGGTCGGAGACGCCCTGGGCCGATCGCGCGCACCTCCTCTTCGAGATGGCCGACCGCCTGCGGCGCGAGAAGCACGTGTTCAGCGCGTGGATGGTGCGCGAGGTGGGCAAGACCTGGGCCGAGGCCGACGGCGACACGGCCGAGGCGATCGACTTCTGCGAGTACTACGCGCGCGAGGCGCTGCGGTACGGGAAGCCCGTCCCCTGCGTCCAGACGGAGGACCAGAACGAGCTCCACTGGGTGCCGCTCGGCGTCGGGGTGATCATCGCGCCGTGGAACTTCCCGCTCGCGATCCTGTGCGGGATGAGCGTGGCTGCGCTCGTGACCGGCAACCCCATCGTGATGAAGCCGGCGGAGCCGTCCCTGACCGTGGGCCGCAAGCTGTTCGAGCTCATGGAGGGGGTGGGCTTCCCCCGCGGCGTCGTGAACTTCCTCGCCGGGAAGGGCCGCGTGATCGGGACCGCGCTCGTCGCGCACCCGCGCACGCGCTTCGTCACGTTCACGGGCAGCAAGGAGGTGGGCTGCCTCCTGTCCGAGCAGACGGCGAAGGTTCATCCGGGCCAGCGCTGGATCAAGCGCCTCGTGGCCGAGATGGGCGGCAAGGACGCCATCGTCGTCGACGCGAGCGCCGACCTCGACGCGGCGGCGGCGGCGATCGTGACGTCGGCGTTCGGCTTCCAGGGGCAGAAGTGCTCCGCCTGCTCGCGCGCGATCCTCGTGGACGCGATCCACGACGCCCTGCTCGAGAAGATCGTCGCCCGGACGAAGGCCCTCCGCGTCGGGGACCCCGCCGACCCGGCGACAGAGGTCGGCCCGATGACCGGGCAGGAGCAATTCGACAAGACCCTCGAGTACGTCGAGCTCGGCAGGCAGGAAGGCCGCCTCGTGGCCGGTGGGGTCCGCCTGGGCGACCAGGGGTACTTCGTCGAGCCCGCGGTGATCG
>JAYTCP010000428.1:0-1973 GCA_043736435.1 Planctomycetia bacterium
CGCCGAGCGTCGCGAGGGCGCCGACGAAGGCGAGCGCCCCGAGACGCGGATGTCCGGCGAGGGCGAGTGCGATGCCTCCCAGGGCGGGCAGGCCGTTCGCGGCCACCTGCCGCACCGTGCGCGGCGGGTCGTCGGGCGCGCCCTTCGGCGCGCCTGGGCGCGGCAGCTTGCCCGCCAGCGTGGCGATCACGAACGGCAGCAGGAGCGCCGCGAGCCCCGCCCACCCGAAGGCCACCACGGCGGCGAACCCGAGGACGGCCGCCGCCGCGCTCGCGTCGCGCGACAGCCAGCGGAGGCGGGCTGCGGCCACGCTGATGGCGAGGAGGGCCGCCGCGGCGAGGAGGAGGGACAGAGGATCGTGCATGGGAGCTTCGGGGGAATCGAGGGCGGCCGACGCGAAGCGTACCGTCCCGATACGTTCCGCGTACGGAGCCTCCGCGCGCGGACCGGTCGGTTCGAGGGAGACGACGAGGGCGCCTTCGAGACCCGTCGTACGCGTGCTCGGGGGACAGCGCGCGGCCGTTGACCGGGGGGTGCTGGCCACGGTGAGGACGGGACGGACGGCTGCGAGCAGACGCGAGAGTCCGGGATCGGGCAATCCGTGGTGGGGCAGGACGAGCACATCCGCCGCGAGCCCCGGATGCGCGGCGAGCAGGTCGGCGACGCCGGCCGCCTGGCGATCGCCGGGCAGCAGCACCTGCGCGTGCCGCGTCTCGAGCACGAGGACGAGGCAGCGGTCGTTGCGTGAGCGGTCGGGCGGCGGGCTTGCGGTGGGGCCGAGGACCCGCAGTCGCCCCCAGTCTCCCGCGAGCAGCACGTCGCCGTCGCTCGCGACGAGGGGCGTCGAGCCGGCGGAGACGAGCCGCGCGAGGAGCGGCGGAGGGAAGCGTGGAGGGACCGCGACGACGTCGGTGGGGATCTCCGCGAGCACGTCGGGGAAGGCGCCCGCGTGGTCGGCGTCGGCATGCGAGACGACGGCCAGGTCGAGTCGGACGACGCCAAGGGCGGCCAGCGCCGGGAGGACGATGCGGTCCGCGGGCTCGGGACGGTCGCGGCTCCCGGCGTCGAGCAGGGCGCGGCGCCCATCGGGCGTCTCGAGCAGCACGGCCTGGCCGTGCCCGACGTCGAGCAGGGTGAGGCGTGGGTGGGGCGGGGGCGGGGCCCCGCCGCCCCCGAGACCTGCCAGCAGGGCCGCCAGCACGACGCCCCCGCAAAGGGCCGTGCGGGTGCTGCCGCGCGCGGCGGCGAGGAATGCGAGGAGATAGACCACATACCAAGCGGGCCCAGGATCCGGGACGTGGGTCGTCGCGAGCGCCGTCCCGTGGGGGACGTCGAGCGCGGCACGCAAGAGGAACAGCACGCCCTCGGTGAGGGAACGCAGGGCCGTGCCCAGGACGGGGACCGGCGCGAGCGCGACGGCCACGGCCCCCACGACGAGGGCGAGCGTGGAGCCGGGGACGGCGAGCAGCCCGATCGGCACCGCCCCGAGGCAGGACTGATGGAGGTCGAGGACGGCGACGGGAGTGCTCGCGAGCCAGGCGGCCGTGCCCGCGGCGAGCGCGGACCGGACGGGTGCGGACCGTGGGGGGCCCGAGGCGAGGAGGAGAGGGGGTGGCGGGACCCACGCGGCGCGCAGGCGTCCGGCGAGGAGCACGAGGCCCGAGGCCGCCGCGAAGGACAGGCGGAAGCCCGGGTCTTGCGCGGCGCCGGGGTCGAGGACGAGATAGGCCGCGGCCACCACGGCGAGCAGCGCGCCGCCCGCGGGCTCCCGAGCGCACAGGCGCGCAAGGAGGGCGAGCGAGAACCCCGCCGCGCTGCGGATCACGGGAGGGGATCCGCCCGAGAACGGGACGAAGGCGAGGACGAGGAGGAGCAGCACCCCCGCGGCCACGCGGCGAGGCACGCGCACGCGGCGCAGCGCCACGTGGAGCCCGGCGACGAGGAGCGCGACGTGGCTGCCGGAGATCGCGAGG
>JAYTCP010000429.1:0-1838 GCA_043736435.1 Planctomycetia bacterium
GGCTGCGGAGGCGGGGCTTTCGGGCCCGAACAGGGCCCGACGGGGGGAGGGGACGGCAGAGGCGAGGGCGGCGAGACGGGCGTAGGGTACAGCGCGCCCGATCTTCCCCGGGCACGCTCCCCCGGGGAAGCCATGCGCGGGCGGAGCGGGGCTGGTTGCATGACGGGCGTGACCGGCTCGCCCCCCCGCGCCCCCCGAGTCTCCCGGACGCTCGTCGTGGTGGCGATCCTCGCGGTGGTGGGGTTCGTGGCGTGGCCGGCGAGCCGCCCCCGTGAGGTCGAGCGCGTGCTGGTGAAGGCGACCGAGCCGACCAAACCCGAGTTCGGCCGCGATGGAAGACGAGGAGGTTCGGGCGGCACGGCGGACGAGGCGGACCGCCTCGCCGCCGACCCGCGGACGGGGCCCGAGCCTCCCGACACTCGGCCCGCGCTCGTGGGACGCGTGGTAGACGGCGATGGTCGGCCCGTCGAGGGGGCCGTGGTCGGGAGCCAGGCGCTGCGGGGGGTCGGGGTGCTTGCCGAACCGGCACTGACCGTGTCTCCACAGGCGGGCGCGGCGACCACGGACGCGACGGGCGCGTTCCGATTCGTGCCGGAGCCGAGTTCCCCCGTCCCGGGGCAAGGCGCGGAGCGGCATCGCCTGTTCGCGTGGGCCGGGGCGCGCGGCCTCGGCGTCGCGGAGGACGTGGCCCTCGACGTGCCCGTCGAGATCGTGCTCGCGCCCGGCGGCGCGCTGTACGGCACCGTGCGCGATGCGGACGGCCGGCCCGTCGAGGGCGCGAAGATGACGGGCACGGCGGCGGCCGCCTCGGGAGCGTTTCGCTGCGAGATCGTGAGCGAACCCGGCGGCGCCTACGTCGCGGAGGGGATCCCCGCCCCCAGCCCGCTTGCGCAGTCGACGCTGCGATGGGAGGTCGAAGGGGCGGGTCATCGCGCCTTCCGCGGGCCGTCGCCGTATCCGTCGCCTGGCGAACGCGTGCCCTTCGACGTGGTCGTCCATCGCTCGACGCGCCCTCGCGCTCCCCTCGTCGGTATCGTCGTGGACGGCGACACGGAGGCGCCGGTGGCGGGGGCTCGCGTGCGGATGACGGCTTCGGACCGGATGACCGCCTCGAGCGAGGAAGCAAGGACGGACTCGGGGGAGGACGGGCTCTTCCGATTCGAAGACGCCCCCGTCCCGGGCGTGAACGCCGGCACGTCCCTGTTCGTGGAAGCGGATGGCTACGCGCCCGGCACGCAGGTGCTCGGGGAGGGCAAGGTCTTCGATCCCGCGGACGCCCGCATCGTTCTCTGGCGTCCCGCGGCCATCGAAGGCGTCATCGTGGACGAGACCGGGACGCCGCTGGCCGGCGTGCGGATCTCCTGGTGGACTGCGCGGGGGAAGAGCGTCCTGGGGCATGGGGCGGGGCTGTCCGCGACGGACGGGACGTTCCGATTGGAGGGGATCCCGGCTCCGAAGGGCGAGGGGACCGAGGCGACGATCTCCGCGACCGGGCGCTCGGACACTGTGCGGCGTACGACCGTGCGAGTCCGGGGCGGCGAGATGACGTCCGGCGTGAGATTGCAGTGGAGACGAGACGACCTGCTGCCCGTGTCGTTCGTCGTGGGGAACGTCACGGACGAGGCGGGGCACGGCATCACGGGGGCGACCGTCGGATTCGGCTCGAGCTTCCCCGATGTCGTGGCCACCGGGCCCGACGGGTCGTTCCGCCTTCCGCGCTACAAGATGCCATACGACGTACCACGCTTCGTGTACGCGTCGGCACCACGGTTCGTGCGCAGTGCGATCGCGTTCGACGCAAAGTCGCCGAGCGCGCCCCATCGCATCGTGCTCGCGCC
>JAYTCP010000430.1:0-6064 GCA_043736435.1 Planctomycetia bacterium
CGTCTCCGTCGACGTGCCCGCGGGCACGACGCTCGGCATCGTCGGCCCCGTGGGCTCCGGGAAGAGCACCCTGCTCGCGCTCCTGCCGCGGCTCTACGACGTGCCCGAGGGGACGGTCTTCCTCGACGGGGTCGACGCGAACCGCATCTCGCGCCCGGCGCTCCGACAGGCGTTCGCGTTCGTCCCCCAAGACGGCTTCCTCTTCGGCGACACGATCCGCGCCAACCTCCTGGTGGGGGCGCGCGGACCCGTCGACCCGGCACGGGTCGAGGCGGCCGCGGCGGCGGCGGGCCTCGCGGAGGACCTCGCAGGGTTCCCCTCAGGCCTCGACACCGTGGTGGGCGAGCGCGGGATCACGCTCTCCGGCGGTCAGCGCCAGCGCGCGACGATCGCGCGCGCGCTCCTGTCCGACGCCCCGATCCTCGTGCTCGACGACGCCCTCTCCGCCGTGGACGTCCGCACGGAGGCCCGCATCCTGGACGGGTTCCGCGCGGCGCGGAAGGGGCGCACGGCGTTCATCGTGGCGCACCGCCTCTCGACCGTGCGCGACGCGGATCGCATCCTCGTGCTCGACGGCGGGGTCGCCGTCGAGAGCGGCACCCACGACGAGCTCCTCGCGCGCGACGGATGGTACGCGCGCACCTGGCGCCTCCAGCGCCTGCGCTCCGAGATCGAGGCCCTCGCATGAGCGGCGCCTCCTCCACGCCCGCCGTCGTCGCGCCGTCCGCCCCGGCGAAGGACGCCTCCCCGCCGCCGCGCATCCTGCTGCGGCTGGCCCGGTACGTGGCGCAGCGCCGCGGGCTCGTCCTCGCGAGCTTCTCCACCATGCTCGTCGTGGGCGCTCTCGACCTCCTGGCCCCCGACCTCGTCCGCCGCGCGATCGATGGGCCGATCCGGGGCGGGTCCGTCGGCGGCCTCGTCGGCTTCGCGATCGCCCTCGCGGTCGTCGCGGGCGCGGGCAGCCTCGCCCGAGGGTTCCAGCAGTACCTCACCGTGCTCACGGGGCAGCGGATCGGCCAAGCGCTCCGGCAGGACGTGTTCTCCCACCTCCAGCGGATGGGCCTCCCGTTCTTCGACCGCAACCCCGTCGGGACGCTCGTCACCCGCGTGACGAGCGACGTCGAGTCGGTCGAGGAGTTCTTCTCGAGCGGCGTCGCGTCCGTGCTCTACGACGGGTTGAAGCTCGTCTTCATCCTGGCGTGGCTCGCCTGGATCGACGGCCTGCTGGCGCTCGTGATCCTCGCCGTGATCCCCGTGCTCTGGCTCGTGACGGCGATCTTCACGCGACGCACGCGCCGCGACTTCCGCCGCGTCCGGGCCGAGGTCGCCACCACGAACGCGTACACGCAGGAGGCGATCGGCGGCATCCGCGTCACGCGCCTGTTCGACCGTGCCGACCGCGCCCGCGAGGGCTACGGCGCCTGCATCGGGCGGCTCAACCAGGCGCACCAGGACACGAACTTCAACTTCGCGTTCTTCTTCCCCACCCTGGACGTCCTCCAGGCCGTCGCCGTGGGCCTCGCGCTCGTCGTCGGCGCGCCCCGGATCCTCGACGGGTCGATCTCCTACGGGTCCCTGGCGCAGATGATCCTGCTCGCCAACCTCTTCTTCGAGCCGCTGCGCGACCTCTCCCAGAACTTCAACGGCCTCCTCCAGGCCATGGTCTCGAGCGAGCGCGTCTTCCGCCTGATGGACACGCCGGAGCAGGTCCCGGACCGTCCCGGCGCGGTCCGGGCCGAGCGCCTCGAGGGCCGCGTCACCTTCGAGGACGTGCGCTTCTCCTACCTGCCGGGCGAGCCCGTCCTCCGCGGCGTCTCCTTCGACGTGCGGGCCGGGACGACGACGGCGATCGTGGGGGCGACGGGGGCCGGGAAGTCGAGCGTGATCTCCCTCGTCTCCCGGTTCTACGACGTCGACTCCGGGCGCGTCCTCGTGGACGGCCGCGACGTCCGCGACTGGGTCGCGACCACCCTCCGCCGCCGCATCGCCGTCGTCCTCCAGGACGTCTTCCTCTTCACGGGCACGCTCCTCGAGAACGTACGCCTGTGGGACCCCGCGATCTCGCGCGAGGCCGTGCAGCGCGCGCTCGTGGCCGTGCGCGGCGAGGGGCTCCTCGCGCGCCTCGACCGGGGGCTCGACGAGGAGATCCGCGAACGGGGCCAGAACCTCTCGCTCGGCGAGCGCCAGCTGGTCGCGTTCGCGCGCGCCCTCGTCCACGAACCGGCGATCCTCGTCCTCGACGAGGCGACCGCCTCGGTGGACACCGAGACCGAGCAGCGGGTGCAGGACGCGCTCCGGACCCTGCGGAAGGGCCGCACGACCCTCGTGGTGGCGCACCGCCTCTCGACGGTGCGCGACGCCGACCAGATCCTCGTCCTCCACCACGGCGAGGTGCGCGAGCGCGGCACCCACGCCGAGCTCCTCCGCGCGGACGGCCTCTATCGCCGCCTCTACGAGCTCCAGGCGAAGGAGGCCGGCGTCGACGGCGAGGTCGGGGGCCCCAGTCCGGGCGGGGACGGAAGCCGTGCCCGTGCATGAGTCCCGAGGCCCCGCCGCCCCCAGGAATCCGCCGACTGTCGCGCCCCCCCGGGGATGTCCCGACCCCGTCGCGCTGGATATAGTCCGCCTCGGGTGCGGCATCCGACGGACGGACGTGATCGCGGCGGTCGACCCGACGGTCGGTCGACCCCTGGAGACCTCGTGAAGCGCCTGCTCCTCCGCGTCGCCTGCGTCCTCCTGCCCGCCGTCCTCGCCCCCGGCTGCGGCGACCGGTCGACCGTTCGAGACGGGAAGGAGGTCTTGCGCCTCGGCCACTTCCCCAACGTCACCCACGCCCACGGCCTCGTGGCGCACGGGCTCTCGCGCGCGGGCAAGGGGTGGTTCGAGGAGCGGCTGGGCCCCGGCGTGAAGGTCGAGTGGTTCACGTTCAACGCGGGCCCGAGCGCCATGGAGTCGCTCTTGAGCGGGTCCCTTGACGCCACCTACGTCGGGCCGAGCCCCGCCATCAACGCGCACGTCCGCGCAAAGGGCGCCGAAGTCCGCGTGCTGGCGGGCGCGACCCGGGGCGGCGCCGCGCTCGTCGTCCAGGGAGACGGGAGGATTCGGGCACCGGCCGACTTCAAGGGCCGCACGGTCGCCACCCCTCAGCTCGGCAACACCCAGGACGTCGCCTGTCGCGCGTGGCTCGTCGCCCAGGGCTTCCGCGTGACGCAGACGGGCGGCGACGTGACGGTCCTCGCGACGGAGAATCCGAGCCAGCTTCCCCTCTTCCAGAAGCGCGAGGTGGATGCCGTCTGGACCGTCGAACCCTGGGTCTCCCAGCTCGAGCTCGACGCAGGCGGGAGGATCTTCCTCGAGGAGAAGGACACGCTGACGACGGTGCTCGCGTCGACCGCAGCGCTGCTCCGGGACCGGCCGGAGCTGGCACGCAAGCTCGTCGACGCCCACCGGGCGCTGACCGCCTGGATCGTCGCGCACCCCGACGAGGCGCGCGCGCTCGTCGCCGCGGAGCTCCTGGCGGAGACCCGTCGGGAGATGTCGAAGGCCTTGCTCGACCGCGCCTGGCCGCGACTCCGCTTCGACGATCGCGTCACCGGATCGGAGTTCGACGCGTTCGTCCGGTCGGCGCAGGCCGTCGGGTACCTGAAGGCCGGGGGGGACGTCTCCCGCCTCGTGGTGGACCGCCCGTGACCCTCCCGCCCGAGCCCGAGAACGCGAAGCTCGCCCTCACGCACGTCTCGAAGTCGTACGAGACGCGACACAAGCGGGTCCTCGCCCTCGACGACGTGTCGCTGACCGTGGGGGAAGGCGAGTTCGTCTGCCTCGTCGGCCCGAGCGGATGCGGGAAGTCCACGCTCCTCAGCCTGATCGCCGGGCTCGAGAAGCCGGACGCGGGCGAGGTGCTCGTGGACGGGCTCCCGGTGGCGGGCCCCGGACGCGACCGGATGGTCATGTTCCAGGAGCCCGCGCTGTTCCCTTGGCGGGACGTGCGCGGCAACGTGGAGTTCGGCCTGGAGCTCAAGCCGAACCTCGACCGCTCGGCCCGCCGCCAGGTCTCCGAGTTCTACCTCCGGATGGTCGGGCTCGGCGACTTCGCGCGCTCCTACGTGCACGAGCTCTCCGGGGGCATGCGGCAGCGGGTGGCGCTCGCCCGTTCCCTCGCGCCGAACCCGCGCGTCCTGCTCATGGACGAGCCGTTCGCGGCGCTCGACGCCCTGACGCGGGAGCAGCTCTACGTCGACCTGCAGCGGATCTGGATCGAGCGCCGCAAGACGATCGTCTTCGTCACGCACAACGTCCGCGAGGCCGTCTGCCTCGGGGATCGCGTGATCGTCTTCTCGCCCCACCCCGGCCGCGTGCAGGAGCAGTTCGAGGTGCGTCTCCCGCGGCCCCGGGACTTCAACGATCTGGAGCTCGCCCGCCAGGCGATGGAGATCACGCGCGCGCTCCGGTCGCACCTGGAGCCCAACGGAGCCGCGCGGTGAGGCGTGTCCTCCTCGCCACGGGCTTCTTCGCGGCCCTCCTGCTCCTCTGGCAGATCGCCGTCTCTTCGGGCCGGTGGCCGCCGTACATGCTTCCGTCGCCGCTGGACGTCGCCCGGTACCTGGGGACGGCGGCGATGGACGGCACGCTCCTCGAGGGGACCCTGGTCACAGCCCGCCGCCTGGCCATCGGTTACGTCATCGGGATCCTGGTCGGCGTCCCGTTCGGCTGCTTGACCGCCCGGTTCCGCACGTGCGCCGACACGCTCGGCCTGCTGGCCCTCGGCCTCCAGACGCTGCCGAGCGTCTGCTGGGTGCCCCTCTCCCTGCTCTGGTTCGGGTCGTCCGAGTCGGCGATCCTGTTCGTCGTGGTCATGGGCACGACGTGGTCGGTCCAGATCGCCACCCACGACGGACTGCGATCGATCCCCCCCATCTACGTGCGGGCCGCCCGCACCATGGGCTCGCGCGGCCTCCACACGATCGTTCGGGTGCTGGTGCCCGCCTCGCTGCCGGCCGTGGTCTCGGGCATGAAGCAGGGATGGGCGTTCGCCTGGCGCTCGCTCATGTCGGCCGAGGTCTTCGTGGCGATCGCGACCGGCTTCGGCCTCGGGCACCTGCTCCACTACGGGAGGGAGCTCCACGCGATGGATCAGGTCCTCGGCGTCATGCTCGCCATCGTGGCCCTGGGCCTCCTCGCGGACCGGCTGCTGTTCGCCCCGGCCGAGCGCTGGGTGCGCCGGCGATGGGGCACGGATCTCCCCTCGTGATGGCGGCGGAGACGGTTCGACGCCGGGTCGCCGTGCGCGACCCCCAGGGGCTCCACGCGCGGCCCTGCGCGGCGCTCGCGAAGGCCATGCGCCGGTTCGAGTGCGCCGCCACGCTCGGCGCCGGCGGCCGCTCGGCCGACGCGCGCAGCGTGCTCGAGCTCCTGGGCCTCGGCCTCGTGACCGCCACGGAGGTCGAGATCGTGGCCACGGGTCGTGACGCGGCCGCCTGCGTGGACGCCCTCGCGCACCTCCTGCGCACGCCGCCGGGGTAGGCGGGGACCGGGGGCCCCCCTGGGCAGCGGCCCCTTCGCCGGCAGCTCCGCACCGGGGCAGTGGACGGCCGCCTACAATTCTGTAGAATCAGAGTGCCATGTCCAAGGAAGTTCAAGTCTCGGCGTTCATCGATGCGTCCACGAAGGGCCTGCTCGACCGACACGTCCGCGCGTCGGGGGTCAAGAAGGGCCACCTCATCGAAGAGGCCCTGCGCCACTACCTGCTGGCGCTGCTCCAGATTCCCCTCGACGTCGTGGTGCACCCCCGGATCGTGTTGACGCGTGCCTCGGGCACCGCGGTCCGCAAGGAGCTGCGCTCGGGCAAGCCGACGAAGGCGCTGCGCGACCTGATGCGTCGCGGCTCGTAGCGGGTCGGCGGCGAGGGCCATCCGCGTGGAGATCCGGGCGCTCCGAGAGGACGACGACCGTGCGGGCTTCCGTTCCGGCGACCCCGACCTCGACCGCTTCTTCCATCGCTTTGCCGGCCAGAACCAGTTTCGGCTCTTCGTCGGAGTCACGTACGTGGCCGTCGAGGCCGACC
>JAYTCP010000431.1:0-3184 GCA_043736435.1 Planctomycetia bacterium
AGGAGGACCGGGCGGCGGTCCGGGTCGTTCAGCGCGGCCACGACCTTCGGGTGCCCCTCGACGCGGGTCCCGACGACGACGGTGGACCCGCGCAGGCAGCGGGCGGCCATCCTCGCCGTCCCGATGGCCATGCGCTCCTCGCGCGGATGCTGCACGATGAGCACGTGCGCGGACGGCGCGAGCTCGGGAAGGTGCACGCAGACGCAGACCCCGACGGGACGGCGGCACCGCGCGCAGAGGGCCCGGGCGTCGAAGGAGGCGCGCTTCACGGGGCGGGGGCCGCGAGGGGCCAGCGCATCCGGCGCGCGAGGGCCGCGCGCCGGGGCGAGATCTCGACGCCCACCGCGTCGAAGCCTCGCGCGTTCGCGACGGCGAGCATGGTGCCCTGCCCGCAGAACGGGTCGACCACGACCCGACAGGGCGTCGAGCGCAGGAGGAAGTCGCAGACGGCCTCGCACGCGGCCGAGCCCATGGCCTTCGACCACGGCATGTGGCCGAGCCCTGGCAGGACGTCCGGCGTCGCGTCGGGCACGCGGGTCACGAGCCCTCGCGAGAACGCGAGCAGGTGCGAGAAGCCGGGACGCCCGAACGTCGCCGTGCCCGCCGGCTCGCGGCAGACGACCTTGTGGAAGAGACAGGCGGCGCCGGCGCGCTCGGCGCCCTGCGACGCGAGGAACCCCTTGTCCACCCACCGGCCGCAGCGGAGCACGTCCGTCTGGTAGAAGACCGTCACCGCGCCGTCTGCCGTGCGCTCGCACGCGAGCGCCGCGGTGTCGACGAACCACGCCTTCCAGGCGTCGAAGCCGAGCGCGGGCAGCTCGGACGCGTCGGGCAGGGACGTGACCACGGCGTGGGTGGCGGGCAGCACGGCCGTCCGCAGCCACGCGATGCCGTCCCCGACGTGGATCGTGCGCGACGGCGGGGGGGCGGACGTGGGGACGATCTCGGAGTCCATGGGAGGGGCGGTGCGTGCGCGCGGAGCCCGAGGCTACGCGCCCGGCGCGGACATCTCGCGGGGCCGGAGCAGCAGCAGACAGAGGAACGCAAGGAGGAGCGTACCCGCGAGCGAGAGCGTGGCGAGCGCGTTGAGGATCGGGCTCGCGCCGCGCTTCACCAGGCCCTGGACGCGCATCGGGAGCGTGGGCTCCGAGGCGGGCTGGAGGAAGAACGTCACCATGAAGTCGTCGAACGAGATCGTGAACGCGAGCAGCGCCGCGGCGAGGAGCGCGGGCGCCAGGTGGGGGATCACGACGTGCCAGTTCGCGCGCAGGCGCGAGGCGCCGAGGTCACGCGCGGCCTCGACGAGCGTCGGGTCGAGCGACGCCATGCGCGCCCGCACCACGACGAGGCCGAACGCGGTCCCGAACGTGCCGTGGGCCAGCAGCAGGCGCGGGAGGCCCTCCGGCACGCCCAGGAGCCCGAACGCGCCCGCCCACGACACGCCCAGCACGATGTCGGGCAGCACGATCGGCAGCGCCCACAGGGCCGTCAGCGGCACGGCCACCAGGCGCCGCGCGCCGCGCAGGCCGATGCTCGTCGCCGCCGACAGCACGACCGCGATCACCGCGGCGCCGACCGCCACCCGCAGGCTGAGGCCGAGCGGCGAGACGAGGCTCCTAGCGACGCGGTCCGTGCCCTCGAAGAGCGTCGCGTACCACGTCGTCGAGAAGCCCTCCCACCGTGACGTGTAGCGCCCCGCGTTGAACGAGAAGGCGGCGAGCACCAGCACGGGCAGGTAGAGGAAGGCGATCGTCGTAAAGCCCACCACCGCGAGGCCCCGGCTCGTCTTCGGGCTACGCACGGGCGTCCCTCCGGCGCTTACCCGGCAGCAGGGCGAGGAACGCCACGGCCGCGAGCGCGACGCCCAGCACGGCGCCCCGCGGCCCGTTGCGGCCCGACAGGAACTCCGTCTGGGTGAGCTGCCCGATCATCCACGTGTCCTTCCCGCCCAGGAGGTCGGGGGTCACGAAGGCGGCGAAGCTCGGCACGAACACGAGCACCGCGCCCGCGACGATGCCCGGCATCGTCAACGGGAGCGCCACCTGGGCGAACGTCCGCACCGGCCCGGCCCCGAGGTCCCGCGACGCCGCGAGCACGTCGCGGTCGAGGCGGTCCACCGCGACGTAGATCGGGAGCACCGCGAACGGCAGGTAGCCGTAGACGAGGCCCACCACCACGGCCGTCTCTGTGGCCAGGAAGCGGAGCGGGCCCATGGACGCCGCGTCGAGCGCCGTGTTCACCGGCCCCTCGTTCCCGAACAGGAACCGCCACGCGTACGTGCGCAGGAGGAACGACGTCCACGACGGCAGCACCACCAGCACGAGCCACAGCGCGCGGTGCTTCGCGGGCGCGCGCGCGATCCACCACGCCACGGGGATCGCCAGCGCGATCGACAGCAGCGTCGCGAGCCCGGCGATGGACGCCGAGCGCCACGCCGTCCTCGAGATCATCTCGCGCTTCTCGCCGAGCCACTGCCACGCCTCGAACGAGCCGTCGTAGACGACCCCGCCCGCGGGCGGCCGCGTGCCCGCGCTCATGGCCACCATCACCGCGAGGGGGAGCAGGAGCAGCACGAGCGCCCACAGCGACGGCCCCGCGAGGAGCGCGGCCCGGCCCCCGCCGCCCCCCACGTTCGCAGGCCCCGGCCGACTCACGTCTCGTCCTCGGGCAGCAGCAGCACGTCCTCGGGCGCCACGCGCACCCGCACGCGATCGCCGGGATGGAACGCGCGCCCCTCGGCGGCGGCCCCGTGCAGCGTCTCGCCCCCGGGGCCGGCCGTCAGCGTCACGCGGGTGAGCGCGCCGAGGAAGGCCGTGCCGACGACGATCCCTTCGAAGAGGTTGGGGGCGCCGGGGGCCGGAACCGCCTCCGCGATGGGCTCGACGAGCAACCGCTCCTCGCGGATCGCGGCGACGGCGGCCCCGGGGCGCGGCTCGGCGGTCGCCATGCGCAGGCCGCCGGTCGTCGCGAACGCGCGGCCGCCGTCGGACGCCGTGCCCCGCAGGAGGTTGCCGACGCCGAGGAACGCGGCGACGAACGGCGTCGCCGGGCGGCGGTAGAGGTCGGGGGGCGCGCCCTCCTGGATCAGGCGGCCGCCCCGCAGCACGGCGACGCAGTCGGCGAGGCGGAAGGCCTCCTCCTGGTCGTGCGTGACGTGGAGGAACGTGAGGCCGACGCGGCGGTG
>JAYTCP010000432.1:0-2628 GCA_043736435.1 Planctomycetia bacterium
CACGAGGAACCTCGGATGGATGAGCCGCAGCGTGAACTTGCTGCCCGGGTCGAGGCCGTCCACCTCGAACGTGCCGTCGGCCTTCGACACGCCCTCGCCGCCGAGGCCTCCCCACGCGAAGCGGAACCCACCCGCCGACTCCTCCGACATGCGGAACGCGAGCACCTTCACCTTGTCCAGGGGCTGCTCGCGCACGTCCTTCACGACACCTGCGAACCGCACGCCCGGCAGCAGCTGCGCGTCGGCCCCGACGACGCCCGTCGAGGGCACCGAGACGCGCTGCGTGACGGGGATGAACCCCTTCGCGCTCACGCGGACCGTCGCGCCCCCGCACGGGACCCCGCGGACGGCGAAGTTGCCCTTCGCGTCCGACGTCGCGGTCCACGAGCCCTTCGGCTTCTCGCGCACCACCTCGACCTGCGCCTTGGGGAAGGGCTTGCCCTCCGCGTCGGTGACGGTCCCGCTGATCCACCCGCCGGCGGTGGGGGCGGGCGCCGGCGCGGGCGGCCTGCCCGCGGGAGGCTTCGGCGGACCGCCGCCGGGCGACGCCTGCGCGCGCGAGGCGGCCGTCGCCGCCATCGCGAGCGCGAGGAGCGCCCCCGCGAGACCGAGCCCCATCGACCGCGACCGACGGCGTGCGCTGCGCATGGCCCCCCCAGCCCGAGAGCGTTCGAAGTCGGGATCCTACCGTGATGCGCCCGCGGCGTCAGGGGGCGATCCTCCGGGGGGAGTGGGGGGGGGCGCGGGGGGGGAGCGGGGCGCGCAGCCGGCCGGCCTCCATGACGTAGCGCGCGGTCGCGATCGCGAGCAGCGCGGGGTCGTGCGTCGCGACCACGACGGTCGTGCCGCGCGCGTGCTCCTCGCGGAGCACCTCGAGGACGCGCGTGGCCGACGCGCCGTCGAGGCTCGCCGTGGGCTCGTCGGCGACGAGCAGCGGCGGCGCGCCCACGAGGGCGCGCGCGAGCGCCACGCGCTGGAGCTCGCCCCCGGAGAGCCGCTCCGGGCGCTCGTCCGCGAGCGCGCGCAGGCCGAGGCGCGCGAGCACCTCCTCGGCCCGGGCGCGGCGCTCGCGGGTCGGCACGCCCGTGGGGACGAGCGCGAGCGTCACGTTCTCCCACACGGGCAGCCGGCGGATCTGCGGTGCGCCCTGGAACGAGAATCCGACGCGACGGCGGATCCGCGAGCGCTCGGCCTCCGACGCCGCGGCAAGGTCGGCGCCGTCGACGCGAACGCGTCCCGAGGTCGGGCGCTCGAGGGCGACGAGGAGGGAGAGGAGCGTGGTCTTCCCGCCGCCGGACGGACCCGTCAGGACGACGAACGCGCCGCGGGGCACCGCGAGCGTGACGTCTACGACCGCGTGCACCTCGCCGCGGGCGCTCCTCCACCGCTTGCACAGGCGGTCCGTCTCGAGGGCGGGGGGCGGGGTCACCGCAGCACCTCTGCCGGCGGCGCGGCAGCGGCGCGCCAGGTGGACGCCAGCGAGCCCACCGTGACCAGGACGAACGCGACGAGCGACGCGAGGAGCACCGGCACCGGCGCGAGGCGGTACGGCACGTCCACGACGGGGTACGCGTCGACGCCCGGGAGGAAGACCGCCCCGACGCCCGCGGCCCGCAGCGGGCCGAGCCACACGGCCGCGAGGAGGACGGCGACGGCCGCGGCGGCGACCGAGAGCATCACGCTCTCGAAGAGGGCGCGGAGGAGCACGTCGTCGGTGCCCCAGCCCACGGCCTTCAGCAGCGCCGTCTCGCGGCGCCGCTCCGCGAGCCCGGCGCCGGTCGTGACGAGGACGAGCGGCAGGCCCACCGCGAACGCGAGCAGCCAGTGCAGCGTGAGCACGCCCTCGCGGTGGAGCACCTGCGAGGGGACCAGCGCCTCGGCGTCCTCGCGGGTGAGCACGCGTGCGCGGACCGGCCCGTGCCCGTCGTCGGATCCCAGCCGGTCGAGGCGTTCGACCGCGCGGCGGACGTCGTTCCGTTGCGCCCGGTCGACGGTGACGAGGAGCCCCGACGCGAGGCCCCGCTGCGCGAAGACCGCGGCGGCGGTCTCGAACGAGGTGAGGACGAGGCTGCCCGACCAGAGCGGCAGGTCGGAACGGAAGATCCCGACGACCGTAGAAGGCCTCTCCCCGGCGTCGTTGCGGTAGAAGGGCGGGATCCGCGCGCCGACCACGAGCGCGAGGCGGCGCGCGAGCGCCGCTCCGACGACGAGCTCGTGCGACGGGCCCGCCGCGGGGAGGCGGCCCTCCAAGAGCGTCGTGCCCTCGGCCCACCGGTCGACGGGCAGCCCGACGAGCACCGCGGGCACGTCGTCCCGGCCGAGGCGGATCTCGCCCACGATGCGCGGGACCACGTCGCGCACGCCCGGGATCGCCTTCAGCGCCGCCACGGCCTCGAGCGGCACGGGGGCGGGGCGGCCCAGGCGCACGCCCTCGACGAGGAGGTCGGGGCCGAACCGGACCGCGTCGCGGGCTTGCTCGCGCAAACCGTGCGCGATCGCGAGCCCCGTGACGTAGGGCAGCAGCACGGCGACGACGCACGCGACGGTCACGCCGCTGCGGAGCGGGTGTAACAGCACCGCTCCGGCTCCGGACCGACCGAGGGCGAGCCAGCGGCGCACGGGCGGGTC
>JAYTCP010000433.1:0-2431 GCA_043736435.1 Planctomycetia bacterium
GCCGCGAGGCGCAGGGCCGGGAAGGCGGTGCCGGAGAAGGCCGGCAGGGCGCGGACGGCGGAGACGGCGCCCTCGCGGCCCAGGGGCTCGGTGGCCTCGTCGAGCTCGAGCAGGATCTCCTCGAGGACGTCGGCGGGCGCGCGAAGGTCGCGGGGGCCCACGCCGCGGGCGCGCACGATCTCCTGGACGATCCCGTCCGCGTTCACGAGGAGGCCGTCCTTCTCCGCCCACGTGGGCAGGGGGAAGACCACCTTGGCCGAGGCCGGCACGTCGGTGGCGTCCGTGGCGAACACGACCGGGGCGTCGGCGCCCGTCCGCAGCGCCTCGGCCACGTTGTCCCCGCGCTCGACGCAGAGGATGCCCGCGGGCGCGGGCGCGGCGGCGCGCGTCCAGCCGAGCGCCTCGGCGCCGCGCTGGTTCGCGCCCTTCTCGTTCACGATCAGGAAGCCGTCGGCGTCGGTGCCGACCCGGCTCGCGTACCGCAGGTCGCCGCCCCCGAGCCTCGCGGAGAGTCGACCCAGGGCGAACAGCTCCTCCAGGGTGAGGCCCGCGTCGGCGAGCACGCCCCCGCGGCCCGCGGCGCGCAGCGCGGCGGCGGCGGCGACGATGGCTTCGTCCCAGCCGGCGGGGCGCAGGTCGGAGATGCCGTCCCGGACGAGCGGGGCGAGGAGCCGCGTCGGCGAGTTGACGAACTTGTAGCCGAGGCGCCCCGGATCGCACATCCACCACCTGTTGACGTCCTGGTTCTCGCGCGGGGTCATGCGCAGGAACCGGCCGCCGCGGCCGCCCATCGTGACGTTGCACCCCTTGGCGCAGCCGGTGCACACCGACTCGGTGAAGTCCATGAACCACACGCGGCTCTCGAAGCGGAAGTCCTTCGAGGTCAGCGCGCCGACCGGGCAGAGGTCGATGATGTTCATGGCATAGGGCGTCGCGAACTCGCCCTTGGAGGTCATGATGACCTCCTCGTGGTCGCTGCGGGCCCCCATGGAGAGCTCGTGGGTCGCCGTGATCTCGTCCGTGAAGCGGACGCAGCGCGTGCACTTGATGCACCGCTCGCCGTCGTAGACGATCTTCGCCCCGAACGGGACGTTCTTGGCGAGGTGGGTCTTCTCCACCGGCGTGCGCGTCGTCGGGTGGCCGAACTCGAACGCGTAGTCCTGGAGCTTGCACTCGCCCGCTTGGTCGCAGATGGGGCAGTCGAGGGGGTGGTTGAGGAGGAGCATCTCCATCGTCCCCGCCCGGGCCTCCTGTGCGAGCGCGCTCTGCGTGCTCACGACCAAACCGTCGGTCGCCGGCACGTAGCAGGCGATCTGCGGCCGGGGGTTCTTCTCGACCTCCACCAGGCAGATGCGGCAGTTGCCCGCGATCGAGAGCCCGGGGTGGTAGCAGTAGTGCGGGATCTCGATCCCGGCCGCGTGCGCGACCTGGATGATGGTCTGGCCCGGTGCGTACTCGAGCCTGCGCCCGTCGATCGTGATGGAGGGCATCCCTACGCTCCCGCCGCGGACGGCGCCGGCGCCATCTTCGCGAGGAACTCCCCGCGGAACTTCTTGAGGATCGACCGCAGCGGCCAGACCGCCGCGTCCGCCAGCGCGCAGATCGTGCGGCCCTCGATGTTCTTGTACAGGCTCTCCATCAGGGCGAGGTCGCCCTCCTGCCCGTCGCCGTCGACGATGCGCTCGAGGATCCTCTCGAGCCAGTGGCAGCCCTCGCGGCACGGCGTGCACTGGCCGCAGGACTCGTGGGCGAAGAAGTGGGCGATGTTGACCGACGCCTCGACCATGTCGACCGAGTCGTCCATCACGATCGCGCACGCGGTCCCGAGGCCGGAGCCGGCCTTCACGAGGTCGTCGAAGCCCATCTTCACGTCGAGCTCGGCGTCGAGCAGCACCGGCATGGAGAGGCCGCCGGGGATGACCGCCTTCACCTTGCGGCCCGGCAGGGGCCCGCCCGCGTAGCCGTAGACCAACTCCTTCAGGGTGATGCCGGCCTCGAACTCCCACACGCCCGGCGTGCGCACCTGACCCGACACCCCCATCAGCTTCGTGCCGGAGGTGCCGAGGCTGCGCGGGTTCGCGGGGTCGGGGCCGATGCCCTGCTTCGCAAACGCCTCGCCCCCGTAGGCGACGATCCACGGCACGTGGGCCAGGGTCTCGACGTTGTTGATGATCGTCGGGCAGCGGAACACGCCCTCGACGGCGGGGAACGGCGGCTTGATCCGCGGGTGGCCGCGCTTGCCCTCGAGGGACTCGAGCATGCCCGTCTCCTCGCCGCAGATGTAGGCGCCCGCGCCCGGGTGGACCCACGCCTCGCACGAGAACCTCGAGCCCAGGATGCCGGTGCCGACGAGGCCCGCCGCGCGGGCCTCGTCGATGGCGGCCTCCATCCGGGCGATGGACTCCGGGTACTCGCCCCGGATGTAGACGTA
>JAYTCP010000434.1:0-10928 GCA_043736435.1 Planctomycetia bacterium
CCGGGACCGGAGCGCACCGTCCTTCGACTGCGCGGCCAGCGTTGCGCGCAGGAACTCCGGAGTCGCGCCGGCGAGCGTCTTCTCGAGCCCCTCGGGCCCGGGCGCCGTGGGCGAGAGGATCCTGGCCGCGACTTCGTCCGCGGTCGGTGGCCGGGCCGCGAGCGTCGTCTCCTCTCCCGCGAGCAGGAGCGCGGGCGGCAACGTGAGGAGCAGTGCACCGGCGGCGATCACGAGGCGCATGGCGGACCCTCCGCGGCGCACGCTCCGCGCGGCGGGTCACGCCTACGTCACGCCCCGGGGCCGACGGCCTCGGAGCCCGGCGCCGTGTCGTGGCAGCGCCCGCCCGAGCCCCACGGGAAGCCTTCCCGGCCCGGCAGGCCCGCGGTGGGGCGCACGACCTACGCCAATGCGTCGATGATGGCGTTCAGGGTCGGGCTGGGCCGCATGGCCTTCCCGGTCTTGACGGGATCCGGGTGGTAGTAGCCCCCCATGTCGACGGGCTTCCCCTGCGCCGCGAGGACCTCCCCGTTGATCTTCTGCTCGTTTTCCCGCAGCTGCTTCGCCACGGCGACGAACCGGGACCGGAGCGCACCGTCCTTCGACTGCGCGGCCAGCGCGTCCGCCCAGTACCTGGCCAGGTAGGAGTGGCTGCGGCGGTTGTCGATCTCCCCCACCTTGCGGGCCGGCGACTTGTTGTTCTCGAGGAACTTGCCGATGGCCTGGTCGAGCGTCTCGGCCAGCAGCATCGCGCGATCGTCCTGGAAGGTGCTGCCGATGTGCTCGAGCGAGGCCGCGAGCGCGGAGAACTCGCCGAGCCACGCCCTCCGCGTCAACCTCCTCCGTCACGAACGTCGAGCTCGCCGCGGCTGAAGTCCTGCGCCAGGGTCTCCAGCGCGAGGGGAAGCGGCGGACGCAGCGCCGTGCCCGCGAACGAGTCGGCCAGCATTCTCGCCATCGAGCCGCTGCGTCGGTACCGGCTTCCGCCCGAGAGCGCGAACAGCTCCGCGCAGAGCTTCGTCGACTCCTGAGTCACGTAGGTCTTGGTCCGCAGCACTCGAGCCGCATACGCGGCGCCTGCGCCCGGCCGGAATGCCGCAGCCGTCTCCAGAAGGTACGCCTTCATCGACTCGTACCGCATCAGCGCCTCCGCGTACCGCAGCTTCAGCGCCGGGCCTTGCGGCGCCGGAGTTCCCAGCTCCGCCAAGATTCCCGCCGCGCACCCCAGCGGGATCGCGGCGAACAGGGTGTGCCAGTACTGCAGGGGCTGAACGTGCGAGAGGAAGCTCGGAAAGCCCATCAGGGCCGTTGCCGGCGCATCGTGATACCGCACCGTCTGGCTCTCGGTCGAGCGCATGCCGAAACCGTCCCAATCCTCGATGATCTCGACGCCCCTCGCGTCCGTTCGCACGAAGAAGAACTCGACGATGCCCGCGCCGGGGAGGTCGGCCGGATCGACCTTCGCCGTCGAGAAGAAGACATGTGCGTGCTTGCCCGCCGACGCCAGGATCTTCTCGCCGTTCAGCCGCCAGGTGTCGCCGTCGCGCCGGGCGACCGTCTTCGTCGCCGCCAGCGAGCCTCCAGCGCCTTTCTCCGAGTTGCATGCCGCGTAGATCTGCCCGGCTCGGTAACCCCCCGCCACCTCCTCCACCTGCGCGCACCACGACTCTCGGTACTTCTCCGGCGCGGCTTCGGCGCCGAGCGCGTACACCCCGGCAAGTCCGACCGGCATGGACGCGATGAGCGCCGTCGAGGGCGACGCCGTCGCGATCTCCTCGATCGCCCGCACCGCGTCCGGCAGGGACCATCCCAATCCGCCGAGCGCTGCCGGGAACGGCCCGCCGATGACGCGTGCGCGCTGCAGGTCGGCGATGTTCTTCGCCGGGAACGACTCGGGGTCGGTGGCTTCGCGATCCGCGAAGGTTCGTAGCAGGTCGCGAACCACGGTCATTCTGCATCACCTCGGGTGTGCGGCACGTTAGCACACGGCCATGCGAGGTCCGCCGCGCGCGTGGACGCGAGCGACGGGGACGCGCTCGAGCGCGGGGCTCGAGTCGCCCTTCGACGCGCGAGGGCCACCCGACGCGTGAACGCGCGAGGAGGGCGGCGAGAGGCGCACCCGGGTCGAAGCTGCGACCGCGGCGGTGGGGGAGGTCTGCGTCGAGGGGAAGGGTACGTGGATCTTGGGGGCGGCGGGGGCCGGGGTGTGGGGGAGAAGCCCGCGCCACGCACCTCGAGAGCACGGTCCGAGCGCTTCGGAGCCCGTTCGTCCCCCGCAGGGACGGCCCGAGAAGATCGGATCGAGCGCCTCGGGCTGGCCCGCGCACGAACGGGGGGCGATCCTACGTCCCATGCATCGGAAGTGACCTGACGGTCGGGGCGATCCTCGGACTCGGGCCCCGCGGCCTCACCCGGCGCGAACGCGGCCCGGACAGGGCCCATGTCCGTTCGTTGTGACTCCGAAACGCCCCGGCGCGCGCGACTTGCGACCAACGAGCGCGGATCCTGCATCGGCCGGGTCCGATCGATGGATCGCGTGGCACACTGTACCGATGGCATACCCGGGCAGGCATCGGTGGACCACTCTGCTGGTCGTGGTCGCGGTGCTCGTCGTGGCCGCCGACGCGCTGCTCTATGGTCACGTGCTGGGCTGCTCCGCCGGCCTGTTCGCGCTGCTCCTCTCGACCGCCGTGATGGCCTTCGGCACGGGCGTGTCCGGCCGGCGCGGGGTCGCCGCGACGGCCGTTCTGCTCGGCGGCCTCCTCGTCGCGCTGGTGCTCGAGCCCGGGACCCTCGCCCTCGGCATGACCGTCTTCGGGTTGGTCGTGCTCGTCCTCTTCCAACGCCACGGAGGCTCCGGGGACGCGATCCTGTGGTTGCGGCGCGTGCGCTCGCTCCTGCTGCGCGGCGCCTGGCAATGGGCACGCGATCTCCAGTGCGTCGTGCGGATCACCTCGGACGCCCCGGCCGCCGCGGCCAAAGGCGCGGGCCTTCGACGCTGGTTGCCCGCGTTCGGGCTGGGCGTCGTGTTCCTGGCCCTCTTCGCGCTGGCCAATCCCGTGCTGGCCGGATGGCTCGCGGCGGTGGCCGACCGGGCGTCCTACCTGCGCGAGCGCGCCGGCACGTTGGCCGACGCCGCGCGCGCCCGTCTCGACCGACAGCTCGAGAATTGGCGGGGCTGGACGCTGCGTCGCGCAGCTCTGCGCGACGGCGACCGGGACGCCGGATCCGGGCTCAAGTGAGGCGCGCGTCGCTCCGTCGACGCTCGGCAGCACCCGCTCTCGTCGCACCGGCCTGCGCGCCTTGGCTGTCGGCCTCGGGCCGTTCGATGCCCACCTCGGGTGAGCGCTTCCCCGGCTAGGCGACGTCGACCTCGGTGATGGAGCGGACGACTCGGTCGACGATCTTGTACGCCACGGCCTCGTCGGCGCTCATCCAGTAGTCGCGCGCCAGTTCCTTCTGGATCTGCTCCACCGGCCGGCCGGTCTCGCGGCTGTAGAGCTCGATGCTCTTCTGGCGGAGCCGGATGAGCTCCTTCGCCGAGACCGCGATGTCGGCCGCGGAACCGCGGATCATCGTGCTCGGCTGGTGGAGCATGACGCGCGCGTGGGGGAGGATGAGACGGCGGCCGGGGGCGGCGCCGAGGAGCACGATCGTGGCGGCGCTGGCGGCCATGCCGGTCACGATCGTGAACACGGGGGCGCGCACGAACCGCATCATGTCGAAGATGGCGAAGCCGTCGTCGGCGATGCCTCCGGGGCTGTTCACGAACAGCTTGATCGGCTTGACCGGGTCGATCGTGTCGAGCAGCAGGAGCTGGCTCGTCACCTCGCGGGTGAGCTTCGGCTCGATGGGCCCGTAGAGCAGGATCGACCGCGCCTTCCGCATGTAGCGGGCGGGGTCGTGGGCCTTCTTCTTCGCGGGCGCGGCGGGGGGCGGCATCGTCACGGTCTCCACGGAAGCCCTACGAGGGTACGTCACCGGACGGGGTTCGGCGCGGATCGGAAGGCCTGAGCCTGCTTGCTGGTGGGGGAGGCGGACCCTCCCCCACGCCGGCCGCGACACGCGGCCTCCCCCTCCTCGGCGCCTGATGGGCGCCGGCAGAGGCAGCGCGTCGGTTCTTGGTCGTGCTCTCCGAGCCTTCGTCGAGGCTACGTCGCTACGCCGTCGCGATCCGGGCGAGCCGGCGCAGGAGGCCGAACGCGGCGGCCTCGAAGCGCGCGGGGCCGTCGGGCCCGGGATCACGCCCGCGGTCGAGGGCCTGGCGGAGGGACGCGAGGTCCACCACGTCGCGGACCGCGCCGAGCACGTCCTCGTCCGTCAACGGCCCGAGGGGGAGGGCGCGGTCGCCGAACCCCTTCGCCATGGGCCATCGTCGGCCGAGGACCGCGAGGACGACCGCCGCGTCCGGCGGCCGCACGGCGTCCTTGCCGGGCTTGCCCAAGGCGACGGCGTCGAGCACCTCGGTCACGCGGTGGCCCGGGAAGCCCGGGATCGCCGCCTCGAGGGCCGCGATCACCTCGCGGCGCACGGGCGCCTTGCGCGACGACTCGCGCGGCACCTGCGTCGCCGTCACCTTGGCCTCGGACCGCTCGAGCGCGGGGCCGAGCACACGCTCCAGCTCGCGCTCGACGGCCTTCAGCACGCCCATCGTCGCGAGGAGCCGCGTGGGCGCCATGGGGTCGGCCTCCTTCGCCGAGGCCACCACGTACGCGCGGACGGCCGCGTCCACCGCGGGCGCGAGCGGCACGTCCGTGGGGACGCGCTCGCCCACGGCCGCGGCCGTCGCGTCCGCCAGCGTGACGTGGACCGCCGCCGTCGCTCCGTCGCGGTCGCGCACGCGCACGACGCGCGCCCGCGTCGCGAACGAGAGCACCGCCGCCGCGCGGTCGGTCCGCGCCTCGCGGGGGTCGGGCCCGAGGAGGACGCCCGTCGCGGGCGCGTCGTCCAACGCCGCCGCGTCGGGATCGCCGGCCCCGAGGGAGAGGAGCAGCGGCGCCGTGGGGGAGGTCCGCACGACGCGCCACGGCGGCGGGAGGGCGGAGACCTCGGCCCGCGCCGCGCGCAGGAGGTCCTCGAGCGCATCGGCGCAGGTGACGAGCGGCGGGGCCGGGCGGTCGGTCGGCCGCGCGCGCAGGCCGGGCGGCTCCGTCGGCACCGAGGGCAGCCGGTCGATCGCCGCGTCCTCCTCGACCCGCAGCAGGACGTGCGTGACGTCGGTCGTCTCGGGGACGGGCAGGATCCGCTCGTCCTCGTACACCGTCGCGAACGCATCGAGGCGGCGCACCGCGTCCGCGAGCAGCCCGAGGACTCGGCGCTGCGCCCACTCGGCGGAGATGCGCGTCGCCCGGCGGCGCTCCTCGAGGCGACGGGCCCGCTCGAGCCGCTCGAGGACCCCTTCGGCTGCCACGACGAACGGGATCTCGATCGGGCCGCGCTCCCGGTCCCGGAGCCGCCCCGCGAGCACCGCGTCGATCGTCGCCCGCAGGTCCTCCGCGATCGCCAGCATGACGGGCACCGCCTCCGCGAACGAGGTCATGCCGATCCGCTCGCTGGCGTAGAACGACGACCGCTCCTTCGCGAGCGCCTGGAGGCGGAAGACGAAGCGCTTGGCCCGGTCCTTCGCGACGAAGTCCTCGGGGCGCTCGGGCGGCGGGGGCTGCGGGGGCGGACGGTCGGTCACGGGGCGGATTGTGCCCCGGGCGGCCGCCCGGACCCCCGCCGCGGCGGAGGGGGTCGGGGGGCGGGTATCCTCGCCGCGTGCCCTCCCCCGCGCTCACGACCGGCCCGTCCCGCCTGTTCCTCCTCGACGGGATGGCGCTGGCCTACCGCGCGCACTTCGGGTTCCTGCGGAATCCGCTCACCACGTCGAAGGGGATGCCCACGAGCGCCGTGTTCGGCTTCCTGCTCACCCTCGACAAGGTGCTCGAGCAGGAGAGGCCCGAGCGGATCGTCGTGATCTTCGACGCCCCGGAGCCCACGTTCCGGCACAAGGCCTTCCCTGAGTACAAGGCCACCCGCGACAAGATGCCGGAGGAGCTGATCCCGCAGCTCGAGCTCATCCGCCGCATCGTGGAGGCGCAGGGGATCCCGTTCCTCCGCGTGCCGGGCTACGAGGCCGACGACGTGATCGGCACCCTGTCCACGCGGGAGGCCGCGAAGGGGCACGACGTCTGGATCGTCTCGGGCGACAAGGACATGTGCCAGCTGGTGAACGAGCGCGTGCGGCTCTACAACCTGCTCAAGCCCCGCGAGGGCGAGGTGGAGATCGTCGACGAGAAGGGCGTCCTCGAGCGGTGGGGCGTGCCCCCCTCGAAGGTGATCGACGTCCTGGGTCTCATGGGGGACGCCTCGGACAACGTGCCCGGAGTCATGGGCGTCGGCGAGAAGACCGCGAGCCGGCTCGTGGCGGAGCACGGTTCGCTCGAGGCGGTCCTCGACGCGGCGCCGGGCCTGCCGCAGAAGAAGCTGTCCGAGCGCCTGGTCGCCGACGCCGAGACCGCGCGGCTCAGCAAGCGCCTCGTCACGATCGACGTGAACACGCCGATCCACGAGACCTGGGACGACCTGGCGCGCCGGCCCATCGACGTCACGGCCCTGCGCAAGGCCTACCAGGAGGTGGAGTTCACCGACCGGCTGGCCGCGCTCGGCGCCGCGCCCTCCACGCAGAGCGGGGCCAAGGCTCTGCGGTACGAGACCGTCGCGACGCCTGCGGACCTCGACCGTCTCGTGAAGGCGCTGAAGGCTACGAAGGGGAAGGGCGGCTTCGCGCTCGACACCGAGACCACGAGCGTGATCCCCACCCAGGCCGAGCTCGTGGGTCTCTCGTTCTCCTGGAAGGAGGGCGAGGCCTGGTACGTCCCCGTCAACCGCGACCCGCCGATCTTCGGGGGCGAGGTCACGCGTGCGAAGGCGGAGGGCTCCCTGTTCGACGAGGAGGGGCCCCGCAGCCGCGACGTCGAGGAGATCCTCGCGCGGCTCGCGCCCGTGCTCGAGGACGCCTCCATCGAGAAGACCGGCCAGAACGCGAAGTACGACGCCCTCGTGCTCGCGTGCCAGCGACCGACCTCGGTGCAGGTGAAGGGGATCGGCTTCGACACGATGATCGCCGACTTCCTCGTGCGCCCCGACGCGAGGACGCACAACCTCGACGCCATGTCCCTCGAGCGCCTCGGCATCGCCAAGATCCCCACGAGCGCCCTCCTCGGCACGGGCAAGACCCAGATCACGATGCGCGAGGTGCCCGTCGAGAAGGTCTCCGAGTACGCGTGCGAGGACGCCGACTGCACGCTCAGGTTGCGGCACGTGTTCGAGCCCGAGCTCAGGGCGAACGACCTCCTCCAGATCTTCCACGACGTCGAGATGCCGCTGCTGCCCGTCCTCGCCCGGATGGAGCGCACGGGCATCCGCGTCGACCCCGACGGCCTCCGGCGCATGGGCGCTACGCTCGAAGCGCGCGCGAAGGCCCTCGAGGCGGAGATCACGGCGCTCGTGGGCGAGCCCATCAACCTGCGCAGCAACGTGCAGGTGGGGGAGCTCCTGTTCGAGAAGCTCCGGCTCCACGAGGACGCGGGCCGCAAGAAGGCCCGCCGCACGGAGAAGGGCACGGGCTACTCGACCGACGAGCGGACGCTCCTCGAGCTGGCGCCCTACCACCCCATCCCGTCGAAGCTCGTCGACTGGCGCATGCTCACGAAGCTCAAGAGCACCTACGTCGACCCGCTCCCCGACTGCGTGAACCCGCGCACGGGCCGCATCCACACCACCTTCCACCAGACCGGCGCCGCCACGGGCCGCCTCTCGTCGAGCGACCCGAACCTCCAGAACATCCCCGCCCGGGGCGACGAGGGCCGGGCGATCCGCGCCGCCTTCGTGCCCGAGGAGGGCTGGAAGCTCCTGTCCGCCGACTACAGCCAGATCGAGCTCCGCCTGCTGGCCCACCTCGCCGACGACTCGGGCCTCCTCGCCGCCTTCCGCGCCGGCGAGGACATCCACCGCGCCACCGCCGCGAAGGTCCTGGGCGTGGCGCCCGAGGCCGTCACGCCGGAGATGCGCGGCCGCGCGAAGGCGATCAACTTCGGCATCGTGTACGGGATGGGGGCCCAGAGCCTCGCCCAGCAGATCAAGGTCAAGCTCGCCGAGGCCGAGGCCTTCATCGAGAGCTACTTCAAGATCTACCCCAACGTCCGCGCCTACGAGGAGCGGGTCGTGGCGGAGGCCCGCAAGACCGGGTACGTCTCGACGCTCATGGGACGCCGCCGGCCCCTGCCCTCGATCACCGACGAGGACCCGCGCATCCGCAGCTCGGCGGAGCGCGTGGCGGTGAACACGCCGATCCAGGGCACCGCGGCCGACATGATCAAGATCGCCATGATCCGGATCGACGAGCGCCTCCAGCACGACCGCTATCGCGCCCGCATGCTGCTCCAGGTGCACGACGAGCTCGTCTTCGAGGCCCCGCCCGACGAGGTCGAGCGGCTGACCGACATGGTGCGCAAGGAGATGGCGTCGGCCCTGAAGGTGTCGGTGCCGATCCTCGTCGACGTCGGCGTCGGTGCGAACTGGGCCGAGGCGCATTGAGGCGAGGGAGCGGGGCCGTCCCGGCGGGCAGGTCGCGGAGTCCCTGGCTCCCGGGCCCGAACCGGGCCCGGCGGGGGCCGTGTTTCCGCCGTGTCTCGATCCCGTCCGCGGGCGGATCCGGTCGCGCCCGCCCCGGGTCGGCCGTGGGGGCTGTGCGGGGCTCGCGGAGGGGGGTAGACTCCGAGAATGGCCGGTCGCAAGCCCTCCGACCCCGAGCGTCGCCCTGTCCCGCGCAAGCCGCGCCGGGAGGTCACCGGGCTGCTCGGGATCGGGCTCGACGGCAAGGACGGCCACAGCCGGATCACGAAGGGCGACGACTTCTTCCTGGTCGGCGGCTCGGCCGAGACCCACGAGCGGATGCAGGACCTGACGATCCGCATCACCGAACAGCTCGGCAGGAAGGGCAAGCGCATCCGCGACGCGTCGCCCTCGGAGCTCCGCGACCTCGCCGACGACCTGGACGACTGACCGAGCGCCGCGCGCCCGGGTCCCCCGGTTCGCCGCGGGCCCGGCTGGGGTGCCGGGACCGAGCCCGAGGGTTTTGCTACGGCCCCCCGGGGCGCCATTCCTACACTCCCGGACCCGGTTCTTCGATCGGGCAGGAGGTTCCGATGGCCATTCAGACGGTCGGCGTGGTCGGTTGCGGGCTCATGGGGTCGGGCATCGCCCAGATCTCGGCGGAGGCGGGCTACAAGACGATCGTCCGCGAGGTCAACCCGGAGCTCCTCGCGAAGGGGAAGGCCAAGATCGAGGGCTTCCTCAAGAAGGCCGTCGAGAAGGGCAAGGCGACCGCCGAGCAGGCCGCCGCCACCCTCGGCCGCATGTCCTTCACGACGAAGGTCGAGGACCTCGCGCCGTGCGACCTCGTGGTCGAGGCCATCGTCGAGAACATGGCCGTCAAGCAGGAGCTCTGGAAGGCCCTCGACGGCCTCTGCGGCCCGCACGCGGTCTTCTCGAGCAACACGTCGTCCCTGTCCATCGGCGACATGGCCGCCTGCACGAAGCGCCCGCAGAGCTTCGTGGGCCTCCACTTCTTCAACCCCGTGCCGATCATGAAGCTCGTCGAGGTCGTCCGCACGATCTCCACCAGCGACGCAGCCTACGCCGTCGCGTGCGAGTTCGGGGCGAAGACCGGCAAGACGATCGTCACGGCGAAGGACACGCCCGGGTTCGTGGTGAACCTGCTCCTCGTGCCCTACCTGCTCGACGCGATCCGCGCCTTCGAGAAGGGCGTCGCGAGCGCCAAGGACATCGACAACGGCATGAAGCTCGGCTGCGGCCACCCCATGGGCCCCCTCGAGCTCCTCGACTTCGTCGGCATCGACACGACGCTCTACATCGCCGACATCATGTTCAACGAGTTCAAGGACATCCGGTACGCGGCCCCGCCGCTCCTCCGCCGCATGGCCGCCGCCGGCCTCCACGGCAAGAAGTCCGGCCGCGGCTTCTACGACTACACGCCCGCTGCGGCCCCCGCCGCGGCGCCGGCCCGCTAGGCACGACGCCGTCCGCGTCGGGAGAGCCCCCATGACCTTCGACACGCTGCTCTACGCCGTCGCGGACCGGGTCGCGACGATCACGGTCAACCGCCCCGACAAGCTGAACGCGCTGAACGATGCGGTGATGGCCGACCTCGGTCGGGCGCTCGCGGCGGCGAAGGCCGACGCCGACGTCGGCGTCGTCGTGATCACGGGCGCGGGCGAGAAGGCGTTCGTCGCGGGGGCCGACATCGGCGAGCTGGCGAAGCAGACCGTGATCGGCGGCAAGGAGAAGTCCCTCCGCGGCCAGGCGGTCCTCGACCAGCTCGAGCGGCTCGGCAAGCCCGTCCTCGCCGCGATCAACGGCTACGCGTTCGGCGGCGGCCTCGAGCTCGCGCTCGCCTGCCACCTGCGCTTCGCCTCGGCGACGGCGAAGGTCGGGCTGCCCGAGGTGGGGCTCGGCATCATCCCGGGCTACGGCGGCACCCAGCGCCTCCCGCGGATCGTCGGGCGCGGCCGCGCGCTCGAGATGATCCTCTCGGGCACCCCGGTCGACGCCGCGACCGCCGAGCGCTACGGCCTCGTGAACGCGGTCTACGACCCCGCCGAGCTCCAGGCGAAGGTGCGCGCGTTCGCCGCGAACCTGCTCACGAAGGGGCCCCTCGCGCTGTCGATGGCCCTCGAGTCGGTGCTCCGCGGGACCTCCACGAGCCAGGAGGAGGGGCAGCGCATCGAGTGCGACCTCTTCGGGATCGTCTCGTCGACGGCGGACATGCGCGAGGGCCTCAACGCGTTTCGCGAGAAGCGCAAGCCCGTCTACAAGAGGGCCTCAACGCGTTTCTCGAGAAGCGCAAGCCCGTCAGGCGCTCTTGT
>JAYTCP010000435.1:0-1857 GCA_043736435.1 Planctomycetia bacterium
CCGCTGCGGGGCTTCACGATGAGCGGGTAGCCGACCTCGGCGGCGAACGCGCGGACCTCGGCCGCGGAGGAGGCCCCGGTGGAGCGGGCGGTGGGGACCCCCGCGGCCCTGAGCACCTCCTTCATGGAGGGCTTGTCCCGGCACAGCCAGGCCGTCTTGTAGGAGGTGCCGGGGATCTTGGCCGCCTCGCGCACCCGCGCGACGGGGAGGATGTGGGCTTCGATCGTGGCCTCGATCCGGTCGACCCAGGCCCGGGACTGGATCCTCCGGACCGTCTTGAGCATGGCGTCCTCGTCGCAGACCGAGCCGACCTGCTCGTAGGCGTGGAGCCAGCCGCGGAGCTGGTCGCCCAGGGCCTCGACGGGGGACTCCCCGATGCCGGTCACCCGGGCCCCGACCGCGTGCAGGGCACGTACGAACTGCCGCTGGTTCGCGGGGAAGCGGGGCTCGACGAAGATGACGTGCATGGGGCGGCTCCGGGGCAGGGGACCCGCAAAGCGTTCGTACGAGGTACGCCGTCTCGCGGATAGCATCCTCTGCGATGCGCCGGATTGTATTGCTCGGGCCCCAGCGCCTCAAGCCGACCCTGGTCGAGGCGGTGGACGCCCTCGGTGTCAAGGGCGCGGTGGCGGCGGTCACGGCCGGCTGGCAGGAGCGCGAGGACGAGATCGACGAGCTCTCGGCCCACCTCAGGCGCCCGACCGTCAATCTGCGCCTCCATCATCGGGGCGAGGACGTCTTCCAGCGCGACCCCGAGCTGTTCCTCGCCTACGGGGACCTCCTCGACCGGACCCGCAAGCTCCAGGAGCTCTACCGGATGCGGCTCGGCTTCGAGAAGGACGCGGTGCGGGCCCTGATGGCGGTCGTGACCGACGCCGATCTCCTCGACCCCGAGATCGGGTCGGCGGTGGACAGCCTGCGCGAGCTCGACCGGCACCACCGGGAGCGCCTCGCGCGCCTGCGGGAGGCGTTCGAGGCCGAGTGGCGGCCGCGCGAGCGGCCGGTCGTCCAGCAGCACCAGGAGCAGATCGCCGCTGCGCTCGCGGGGTGCGAGGCGCTGGCGCTGGCGGGCGGCCACGTGTCGGTGCTGCTCGACCGGCTGCGGCTGTTCGACGTGGTGTCGCTGTCGGGGCAGATGCCGGTGTTCGCCTGGAGCGCGGGCGCCATGGTCGCGGGCGAGCAGGTCGTCCTGTTCCACGACTCCCCGCCCCAGGGCGCGGGCAACGCCGAGATCCTCGACGAGGGGCTCGGGCTGTGCCGCGGCGTCCTCGCCTTCCCGCACGCCCGCCGGAGGCTCAGGACCGAGGACCCGGCGCGCGTCGCGCTCCTCGCGCGCCGGTTCGCGCCCCTGCGCTGCCTCGCGATGGACGACTTCGCGCGCGTCGACTTCGACGGGCGGGGCCGCGTGACGGTCCGCCGGGCCCGGGAGATGCGCCCGGACGGCACCGTGGCGGAGGTCCTCGCGTCGTGACCCTGCGCATCGAGGCGCTCGAGCAGGGACGCGGGCCGGGCGACGGCACCGTCGAGGCGTTCCTCGGCGCGAACACGTTCCCGATCGTCGAGGGCGACCGCGTGACGTTCGTGTACCGCGGCGAGGCCGATGCGGTGAAGCTCTGGCACGGGATCTACGGCCTGCCCACCTTCCAGGCGTTCACCCGCATGCCGTGGACCGACCTCTGGTACCTGGTGCTCGACCTGCCGCCCGGCTCCCGCATGGAGTACAAGCTCCACGTCGAGCGCGAGGCGAACAAGCGGCTGATCCGCGACCCGCTCAACCCGCGGGTGGCCCACGACCCCTACGGCGCCAACTCCGTCTGCTACGGCAGCGGCCACGAGGTGCCCGAGTGGACCATCGAG
>JAYTCP010000436.1:0-6228 GCA_043736435.1 Planctomycetia bacterium
ACCTCGCGGGTGCGCACGGTAGGCTGCCGATGCTCGTCCCCCGCCGCCCCCGAGAGGTCCCACCCCATGTGCCCCAACCCGCCGCAGCCGCCGCCCGACCTCGCCGCGATCAAGGTCCGTCAGCAGGCCACCTGGGCTTCGGGCGACTTCGGCGTGATCGGCACCAGCCTACAGATCGTCGGCGAGACGCTCTGCGAGGCGGTCGATCTCCTCCCCGGCCGTCGCGTGCTCGACGTCGCCTGCGGCAACGGCAACGCCTCCCTGGCGGCGGCGCGCCGCTGGTGCCACGTCGTCGGCATCGACTTCGTGCCGGCCCTCGTCGAGCAGGCGAAGGTGCGCGCCGCGGCCGAGCGGCTCCCCGCAACCTTTCAGGTGGGGGATGCGGAGGCGCTCGACTTCCCCGACGCCTCCTTCGACTACGTGCTCTCGACGTTCGGCGTCATGTTCGCGCCCGACCAGGAGCGCGCGGCGCACGAGCTCGTGCGGGTGTGCAAGCCGGGCGGGACGATCGGGCTGGCCAACTGGACACCCGGTGGATTCGCCGGCGAGATGTTCCGCACCGTCGGTCGGCACGTGCCTCCGCCTGCGGGGCTGAAGCCGCCTCCGCTGTGGGGCACCCGCGATCGCGTGACCGAGCTCTTCGGGTCGGCGGCCGAGTCCCTGACGGCCGAGCCCCGCAGCTTCACGATGCGCTTCGAGTCGCCCGAGCACTGGCTGAGCGTCTTCCGTCAGTGGTTCGGCCCCGTGCACACGGCCTTCTCGCGCCTCGACGCCGCAGGGCAGGCGGCGTTGGCCCGCGACCTGCTCGACCTCACGCGCCGACACGACCGCTCGGGCGGACGCGCGCTGGTGATCCCGTCCGAGTACCTCGAGGTCGTGGTCACGCGCAGGTGAGGCCCGAGGCCGCGCGTGACGCCTGCGGCCGCCCCTCGTGTCCCTTGCCGCTACTGCCGCTCGTACACGCGCCGAGAGCCGTTCGGGCGGACGATCCGGAGGGCGTTTCCGGCGAGCGTGAACGTGCCCAGCTCGCCCCACTCCCCGCCGCCCACGGGGCGCATGAGGAGGCGCTCCCCCTCGACCTTCCATTCCCCCTTCTCCTCCGGGTCGCCCCCGCCGTCCTGGGTCCGCGTCCACGTCGAGCAGGTCCCGTCTGCGTTCAAGGCGATGTTCGTGTCCGTCACGAGCGTCATCTCCCCCAAGGGGACGACCTCCGTGAAACGCCAATGGCCGGCGAGGCCGGGGGGGCGATTCCCCGCGGCGGGGGCGGGGGCCTGCCCGGCCGGGGCGGGATCGGCCGCCCCCGTCGGCCGCTCGGGGACGTAGACCAGCTCCGGGACCTCGATCACCTGCCCGTCGGGCGTCGTGATCGTGTACCGGGCCGCGATGCGGTCGCCCCGGCGCTCGAGCACGAAGACCACCGCGCCTTCCTTCGAGTCCTGTCGGCCCTCGAAGCGACCCTCCGCCGTGCGACGCGCGGCGGCCCGCTCGCCGTCGACGACCAGCACGAGGTCGGCGCCGTCCTCCTCGAGCAGGATGGAGCTCGTGCCCGTGGGCCCGGTCGCGACGTACCGCCCCGCGATCCCCGCTGCGGTCGCGGCACCCTTCGCCGGGTCGCCGCAACCGACCAGACCCGCCGCCCACATGACCGCAAGTAGCGCCGGGAGGCCCGGGGAGCAGACCTTGGGACGCGTTCTCATCCAGCCCGCTCCTGGGGGTCACCCGACCTCGGGACGATACGCACCCTCGGGGACGAGCGTCAAGGGCCGTGGGCCGATCCGCGAACGCGGCCTCCCGTTCATCGGCCGGCATCTCATCGTCGCGTCGATCTCCACCGGGGGGGCGCTGCCCGTCCCGCTCCCGGGACCGGAAAGGCCTTCTTGCCGCACCCCCGCGGCGGTGCTACCACGTTCCCTGTCGGTGGGGGGGCCAACGCACACACCACAGGAGGTCACGCATGCCGGATCCCACGCCGTCGAAGGACGAGTTCTCGACGATCATCGGGGCAGACGCCCAGTTCAAGGGCGACCTCTCGTTCCAGGGAGGCGTCCGCATCGACGGGCAGTTCGAGGGCACGATCTCGACCTCGGGTCGCGTGCTCGTGAGCAAGGGCGGGAAGCTCAAGGCCGAGGTGAAGGCCGGCGGCATCGCCGTCGAAGGCCACGTCGACGGCAACCTCCACGCGGAGGACCGCGTCGAGCTGCGCGCGACGGCCCAGCTGCGCGGCGACCTCAAGGCGACGAAGCTGCTCGTCGTCGAGGGCGCGACCTTCATCGGTCGCTGCGAGGTCGGCACCCCGTCGCCGGGAACGGGCACGGAAACGCGCCCGGGCGGAGCGCCCCCGGTCGCCGCACGGCCCGCGATGCCGCCCCAGGTCCGGTAGTCCACGACGCCACGCGGGGGCGGGACGCGGGGCGGGACCCGTTCGCGGGTCCTGTCGCCGGCCTTCCCCTGCGGCCCCGCCCGGGCCCGCGCCATCGCGTCGCAACACGCCACCCGCCGCACCCTGTGCACGAAGTGCAACGGGGTCCTCGACGTCGCCGTGGACGCGAAGTCGGTGAACTGTCGTCACTGCAACACGCGGGTCGTCACCGAGCCGCTCGACGTCGCCGAGTACGTCGCCATGCGCGTGTTCGCGACGGCGAACCGCATGCGCATCATGAAGAAGGGGAAGGTCTTCGCTGCCGTGCGCGCCGACGAGCTGACGATCGAGGGCTTCCTCCACGGGCAGGCCACGGCGCTCTCCGCGATCCGGCTCGCGAAGACCGCCCACGTGACGGGCGGCGTGCAGGCGATGACCCTCGCCGTAGAGCCCGGCGCGACCCTGGTCGGCGACGTGCGGGTCGGCCCGGAGGCGATGGCCGAGATCTTCGACGAGGCCCGTGCGAGCGAGGCGGGGGCCTGAGCGGACGGTGGGCGGATCGGGGGGGCGGCGGGGGGCAAGTGGGGCAAGGGCGGCAAGGGGGGCAAGGGGGGCAAGGAGGGGGCTTCGCATGCGCGGCGGTCGTTCGCGCAGGCCCGCAGAGGTAGGCTGCAACCGCGACCGCCGGTGCGCCGGCCGCGCGCGCCGATCACCGGACGGTCCGTGCGAGGATGCCCGCGTGCGGCCCGTCTACCGAATGATCGACCACACCGCGGACCTCGCTTTCGAGATCGAAGGCGCGGACTGGCCGGGCCTGCTGGAAAGGGCCACGGCGGCACTGGGCGACGTGATCCTCGCCGACGACGGCCGGCCCCCCGACGCCGAGGTGCCGGTCGCGGCGCAGGGCGCGGACCGCGAGGACGTGCTCGTGGCGTGGCTCTCGGCGGCCGCCCTCGCCTACGAGGATCGCGGCCTCGTCCCCCGGGGCGCACGCTTCGACCGCCTCTCGGACCGCGAGGCGCGCGGCGTGGTCCTCTCGCGACGGACGGACCCGGGCACCGAGCCCCCGGACCGCGTCGTGAAGGCGGTCACCTACCATGACCTCCACGTGCGGGCGGGCGGCGGGGGCCTCCCGTGGCGCGCGACGATCGTCCTCGACCTCTGACCGGAGGCCCCGTGCGGCTCGAACGGATCGACGAGTTCCGCTGGCGGCTGCCCAAGGAGGGGGCCATGCGGGTCGAGGGCCTCGTCTACGCGAGCGCGGCCCTCGTCGAGAAGATGCGCGACGAGAAGGCCCTCGAGCAGGTGCGCAACGTCGCCTGCCTGCCGGGGCTCGTGGGTCCGTCGATCGGGATGCCCGACCTCCACTGGGGCTACGGCTTTCCGATCGGCGGCGTCGCCGCGTTCGACCCCGACGAAGGGGTGATCAGCCCGGGCGGGGTCGGATACGACATCAACTGCGGGGTGCGCCTGCTCGCCTCCGATCTCCCCGCCGCCGACGTGGCCGCGAAGCGCGCGCAGCTCGCGGACGCGCTGAACCGTGCGGTGCCAAGCGGCGCGGGCTCGGCCAGCGCCGATCTCCTGCTCTCGCCCGCCGAGCTCGACCGGTGCCTCGTGGAAGGCGCGGGCTGGGCGATCGCGAAGGGCATGGGCGAACGGGCCGACGCCGAGCACACGGAGGAGGGTGGCGTCCTCGCGGGCGCGCGGCCCGACCTCGTGTCGGCGCTTGCGAAGGAACGCGGTCGCGGCCAGCTCGGCACGCTGGGGTCGGGGAACCACTTCCTCGAGGTGGATCGCGTGGCCGAGATCTACGACCCGGCCGCCGCCCGGGCCCTCGGGATCGTCGCGGGAGGGACCTGCGTCCTCGTGCACTGCGGCAGCCGCGGGCTCGGGCACCAGGTCTGCACCGACGCCCTGCCCGTCATGCGCCGCGCCGCGGCGCAGCACCGCATCGAGCTCCTCGACCCGCAGCTCGCCTGCGCGCCCTTCCGCTCCGACGAGGGTCAGCACTACTTCGGCGCCATGCGCGCGGCCGTGAACTTCGCCTTCGCCAACCGCCAGGTGATCGCTCACCGCGTGCGGAACGCCTTCCGCGCGGTCCTCGGCCCGACCGCGCGGCTCCGGCAGGTCTACGACGTCTGCCACAACATCGCGAAGCTCGAGCGGCATTCCGTCGGCGGGAAGGAGCGCGAGGTCGTGGTGCACCGCAAGGGCGCGACGCGGGCGTTCCCGCCGGGCCACCCACTGACGCCCGCGGCCTACCGGGCGGTGGGGCAGCCCGTGCTCGTCCCGGGCGACATGGGCCGCTACTCGTTCGTGCTGGTGGGGGCCGAGGGCGCCTGGCGCGAGACGTTCGGCTCCTGCTGCCATGGCGCGGGGCGGCTCCAGAGCCGCACGAAGGCCCAGGCGGCCACGAAGGGCCGCCACGTCGCGCGCGAGCTCGAGGCCATGGGGATCGCGGTCCGCGCGGCGAGCCGCCGCACGATCGACGAGGAGCACCCCGGCGCCTACAAGGACGTCGCCGAGGTGGTCGCCGTCGTCACCGGCGCGGGCCTTGCGCGGCTCGTGGCGCGGCTCGAGCCCTTCGTCGTCGTGAAGGGGTAGGGCTCCCCGGAGCCTACCCCTCCGCGGGCCATGTGAAGCAGCGCACGGGGAGGGGTGCACCGGCCGTCGCCAGCGCGGCCACGAAGTCCGTGTCCGGTGGGGGCACCGGAAGGATCCAGGAGGAGACGCGGTCCGCGCCGGCCACGACGACCCGTTCGGGCGCGGCCGCCCCCGGCATCGAGAGGGTGAAGCTGTCGAGAGGCTGATGGAGACCGAGGCCCATCGACTTGACCACCGCCTCCTTGCGCGTCCAGTACGAGAAGAAGGCCGCATCGAGCCGATGGGGCGGGAGCGCTTCGAGGTGCCGGTGCTCCGCCTCCGAGAAGAACCGTCGTGCCAACGGGAGCGCGTCCGACAGGGTCCGCACCCGCTCGAGGTCCACGCCGATCTCGTCGTCCGACGCCACGGCGATCAGGGCGAGCCGATCCGAGCGCGTCACGCTGAAGCGCAGGCGGGGAGCGCCGTGGGCCTCCGCGAGCCGCGGCTTGCCATGGCGACCGGAGACGAACGAGACGTCGGCGGGGGTCTCTCCGACGTAGTGCGCGATGAGGGACCGCAGGCGCGCCCGCCGAACGGTGAAGCGCACGCGGTCCCGGTCGAAGTGGAATCGCGCCGCCTGGGTGGACTCCTCGGCGGAGAGCAGCGCGCCCAGCCGTTCGACCTGTTCGGGGGCGAGGTCGAGCTCGATCCGGAACACGTGGATCTCGCCGCGCGGGAGCACGGGGGACGCCGGGGCGGGCTCCGTGAACGGCGCGCCGCCGTCGGACGGCTCGGCGCTCGGGCGCGCGGCGGGATGCGGTGCGGAGGTCATGGGGTCGACCGTAGAGCGTAGCCTCCGCCGCCCGCCCCGACAGCCTCCCGGGCGCGCGTTCTCCGCGTCCGGTATCCTGCTCCCATGCCCGCGCCGGCCGACGCCCCCCATCCCACCGCGCGCGCGGTCTTCGAGGAGGTGACGGCCGAAGGCGGCGTCTTCGACGCGAGCGCCATGGCCCGCGGCGAGCCCGGCGTCCCGATGCGCTTCCGCTGGCGCGGGACCGCCTACGACGTCGCGGAGGTGCTCGCGACGCGCCGCGAGGTCTCGCGCGCGGACGCGAGCGCCGGGGCGTACGTACGCCGACACGTCGTCACCGTCGTCACGAAGACGGGCGAGCGCATGGAGCTTTCGGGAGCGCGGGGACCCCGGGGCGGCCGAGCGGACGCGCGCTGGCTCCTCCGGACGATCGTCGAGCCCCCCCGGAGTTAACGGAAGGTGTCTGACACCTTCC
>JAYTCP010000437.1:0-17722 GCA_043736435.1 Planctomycetia bacterium
CGGGCGAAGCGTTCGAGGTCGTCGTACCGGCGCACCCACGTCGTGTACATGATCCCGAGGACGCCGGGCGCTCCGTGCGCCGCCTCGAGCCAGCCGCGGGCGTTGGCGACGGGGTCGCCGTCGTAGTAGCCCGCGAGGAGCATGCGGTGCCCGCGCCCCGCGAAGAAGGCGAGGCTCTCCTTGCGACGGCCGAAGAGCCACGGCACGACGATGATGTCCTTGTCGAGACCCTCCCACGATCCAGCGAGGTCGTCGCGGACGAGGTAGTAGCCGTCGTGCGCGTTGTGGTTCGGGTCGAACATGTCGCTCCAGACCAGCACGTCGGCCTTCGGAGCGACCTCGCGCACGATGCGGGTGCACGCGCGGACGTTCTCGGCGAGGATCGCACCGCAGGTGTGCTTCGCCTTCGCGCAGGCTGCGTCCCACCCGAGGACGCGGACCTCGTCGTGCTGGAGGAAGTACGCGTCGGCGCCGAACGCGGCGTGGACGCGACGCACGTGGTCGCGAAGGAGCTCGAGGGTCTTCGGCTCGGACGGGCAGATCATGACCTGTCCGTCGCCGACCGTGATCGCGTGCTCGAAGGAGACCCGGAGGCGCGTTCCGTCGGCCCGCTTCGCCTTCAGGTGGAGGGTGGGGGGCTCGTGCCACACCTCGTAGCCGCCGCGCCACGGGACCGTGCCCATACGCGGGTCGACCACCTGCTCGAAGTCCCGCCCTTCCCGGAGGAGCGGGGCCCCGCCTGCGCCTCCGCTTCCGTCGTCGATCCGGAGGGTGAGCGGCGCGCTCTCGCGTCGCACCACGTTGAGGAGGCCGACCTCCTCGATGCGCGCGTCGTCCCACCAGACGGATCCCGTCGCGTCGCCCCACTGTCCGAGGTAGACGTTCACCTCGGTCTGGTCGAGGGAGTTGAAGACGGCATGGTGCTCCGTCCAGTCCTGGGTCGGCTTCACGCCGAGGTCGGAGTGGACGAGCGGTCGCTTCCCGAGTCCCGCCGTGGCGCCGATCGCCTGGATGCGCGCGTCGCCGCGGAAGTCCGCGGCCTTCACGCGCACGGCGACGTGGTACTGGCGGAACGGCGCGACCCTCACCTTCCACGTGATCCGCGCGTTCCCCCGGGGATTGGCGACGTGGGCGACACCGCCCTCGACGACGACGGCCTCGTCCTTCCACGACCAGCCTGCTCCCCTCGAGAAGTCCCCGCCTTCGAGGGCCACCGGCGGGTCGGCGACGCACCGCGCCTCGCCGCCCTTCACGACGAAGAGGGCGTTCCGGACCGGGAGGGCTTCGGCGAGGTTCGGATCCTGCGAGAGGATCGCCTCGGAGTAGCCGATCGGGCAGACGGCCGGGACGAGGTCCATCCGCCCCTCTCGGGCAGCAGCCTTCAGCCGCTCGACGTTCTTGAAGTACTTCGGGTCCATCTCGCCGAGGCGCCCGAACTTCGAGTCGGCGAGGACCGCTCCGTTGTAGCCCGCCTTCGCGGCCCGACGCACGATGGCGATCGCGTCGTCCGCCTGCTTGCCGTCGAGGAGGTTGGTCTGGACGTAGACCCAACGACGCGGAAGGTCGAGCCGCGCCGGCCCGGCCGTCGCCGTGGGGCAGAGGAGCGCCAGGAGGAGGATCGCCGCGCGCCGCACGCGGGAATCCTCCCACCGATCGGGGTGGGATGCGCCAGGCCCCCGCCCCGTCGTCGGGCGCTCCATCCGCGCCCCCACGTCGAAAGGCCGTTTGGAGTACCCTTCCCGTGCCGTGCCCCGCGGAAGGCCCCTCGGGAGGTGATCCATGCCGGCGTTCCCCGCCCCCGCTGCCTGCCTCGCCATGCTCCTGCCGCTGCTAGGACTTGCACCCACGCGCGCGACGGCGGAGGACGGGGTCGTACGGGTCCCGGGGGACGTGTCCACCATCCAGGCGGCTTTGGAGAAGGTGCGCGAGGGCGGGATCGTCGAGATTGCCGATGGCGTCCGGTCGGCGCCCCTTCGGATCGTGCGGCCCGTGCACATCCGGGTTGTGTCCGGAGCCACGGTCGTCGTCACCGCGCCGGCGGATGCACGGTGCGTCGACGTGGAGGGCACCGCGCGGGTGACGATCGAGGGCCTGCGGCTGGAAGGCGGCCGCACGGGCATTCGCGTGGCGACCTCCCGTGAGGTCCTCATCCGGCGCTGCGACGTCTCGGGCTTCTCGAGCTGGGGCATCGCGCTGCAGTCCTCCACGGCGCAGATCGAGGGGTGTCATGTCGCGTGCCCGCCCGGCGCGAACGGCATCGGCGTCGACGGGGGGAGCGACGCAGGCCTGCTCGACGACCGCGTGGACGGCGCGCCGGTCGTCGCGGTCCTCGTAGATCGCGGATCGAGCGCCCGGCTCGAACGCACCGAGTTGCGCGGCGCACGCCGGGTGGAGAGTCGGGGGGGCGTCGTCGCCGTCGTGCAGCGCTCGTCGCGTGCCTCGTTCCTCTCGTGTCTCGTCGAGGGGGGCGAGTGGGGCGGCGTCGAGATCGTCGCGGCCGATGCCACCTTCGCGGGCTCCCGGATCCTGCGCAACGGCCGCGCGGGGATCCTCGCCGCGCGAGGCGCCGAGGTCAGCGTCTCGGGGGGCGAGGTCTCCGGCACGGTCGCGGGGGCGGATCCGCAGGGGGGAACCGGGATCCTGGCCGGCGAGCGGTGCCACGTCCGCCTCGACACCGTCCGCGTCGAGGACAACGCCCGCGTGGGCCTTCGCGTCGGCCCGGACGCGCGGGTGGAGGTCGCCGATGCCGTGCTGCGCCGCAACGCGCTCGGCGGGATCCTCGTCGAGCAGGAGGGGCTCGTCGACGCGAGGCGCTCGGTGGTGGAGGAGAACGGGAAGCACGGCGTCCTGGCGCTCGACCGCGGCGAGGCGCGCCTTTACGACGTGACCGTCCGCGGGACCCGCCGGAGCGGGACGGTCGCCCGCGGCATCGAGGCGACGGGCCGTGGCCGGGTCCGTGTGCGGGGCGGCGCAGTGGAGAAGAACGAGGAGATGGGCCTCGCAGCCCTCGACGGCGGGTTCCTCGACGTCGCCGACGGCCGCGTCGAGGCCAATGGGGCCGTCGGCATCACGGTGGAGCGGGCGTCGCGGGCGCGGATCCGCCGCACGCGGGTGGCGGGCCACTCGGAGCTCGGGGTCGCCGTGCGGGAGGGGAGCGAGGTCTCCCTGTTCGACTGCGAGCTGGTCACGATCGGTGGCGCTCCGGTCAGCGTCTCGAAGGCGCGCCTGACGGCCAGCGGCAACCGCTACGAGGGTCGCGGGGCACGCGCCGGAGAACGCAGCCGCAAGCCCTCGCTCACGTTGCGTCCCGACGGGAACGATCCCCTCGAGGGCGCCCTGCTCGCGCGTCGGGTGGGGGCGGACGCCGTCGTGCAGCGTCTCCGCGTTGCGCACGCACGCGTCGAGGTCGAGCCCGGGCGCTACCGCCTCGCCGCGATCTCCCGCGGCGGAACGAGGGAGGTCCCGTGGGGCGAGGTCGAGGTGACGGACGGCGAGGTACCCGTCCGCTTCGACAGCGGCCTTCGCCTGCTCCTCTCGGGGAGCAGCACCCCCCGCTGGCGTGCGTACCGCCTCGGAGACGCGGAGCCCCTGCAGGAGATGGTCGCCGGCATCGCCACGGCCGCCGTGCCTCCCGGTCGCTACCGGGTCGCGGTCCTCGAGGAGGGCGGCACGGAGCGTCGGGTCGGCCCCGAAGCCGGGGTCGAGGTGCGCGCGGGGGAGATCGTGGAGGTTTCGGCGGCGCGTGCCGCGTGCTGCGAGCCGCTGCCGATCACCGTCGCCGTCCCCGTCTCGTCATGGTCCGCGACGGAGCCGCTGCGCATGCACATGGCGGTCGCGTCGATGCCGCCGGACACCGTGCGTGCGCGCGTGTACGCGCTGGATCCCCGCGGCCTGCGCATCGGGCTCACGGGCGACGCCGCCGCGCTGCTGCCGATGTCGGAGGTGCTCGGCGATCGCACCATCCCCCTCGCCGCGGACGCCCCCGAGGGCGACTACCTCGTCCTCGTCGAGGCGGTCGAGACCGCCACCGGCCGATCGCTCGCGGTGGCGAGTGCCTCTCTCCTGCGATCCACCCGTCCCCGGCTCCGGGTCGCGGCCCCGGGCTTCGTGAATCCGGGCGAGCGGCTCCTCTTGGTCGCGGCGGCCTCGGGAGCCTCGCGCACGGTCGCCGACCTCTACGTGGCCGTCGGAGCCGGGGAGACCCGGCGCTGGCTGGTCTCGGGGGGGCGCGGGGGGGCGAGCCTCGTCGCGGGGGACCGCAAGGAACCGTTCCGGCGGGGCGTCTTGCTCGCCGACGGCACGACCGTGCTCCACGATGCGCCGATGCCGGCCGCGTGGGCGCAGGGTGGCGACTTCCGCATCGAGGTGTCGCTGGTCGACGCCGCGACCGGAGACAGCCTGACGTCCGCCGCTGCGCCCGTGCGATCGGTGACGGGACGCGTCCCGCTGCGCGGGGCGCTGCGCTTCGAGGGCGTGCCGCGTCGCCTCGCTCCCGGCGAGACGGCAACGGTCTCCGCCATTCGAGTCGGGACGGCCGGCCGGTCCCCGCGGCGTGTCGCTCGCGTCGCAACCGACGGCACGTTCTCGTTCGGCGACATGCCGGCAGGAGAGTACGCGCTCCAGGCGACGTCGGTCGGCGCGGCGGGGGCGCCCTCCGAAGGCGCGACGACCCGTGTCGAGGTCGGCCCGGCCGGCGTCGCGGATGCGGCGGTGGGCACGGGCGCGCCGGCAACGGCGGCGCCCGCCGCTGGCGCTGCGCCGTCGCCCCCCCCTCCGATGGAGGGGACGCCTGCGGCGCCGTCGGCGAACCCCCCCGCGGACTCGCCGGGAGGCGCGGATCCCGGCACGCCGGCGGCCGCAGCGCCTGGGGCCCCCGCCGGAGGCTGTGGGGACTCCCCGACGGAGGATCCGTGTCCGTGCGGGAAGCTCCCCGTCTGCGTCGATGCCGGCTACCTGGCGGGCGGACTCTCGGGCGACAGACCCACGGACGAGACGTCCCGCGGCGGTTGGGCCACGTGGTGGTTGTCGAAGGGCAGAGAGTTTGCGCTCGCGATCGCGATCGAGAAGGCGGTTGCGGATGCCCTGGCCGCCGCGAACCCCTGTCTCGACGTGACGTCGAACGAGGCGTCGATCGTGGCGTTGGCCCTGAAGATCCAGCAACGTGCGAAGGCCTTGGAGGACTCCCTGCGTGCCGTCGCCGGCGCAGAAGACATCGACCGCGCACTCGAGGAGCACCCGGAGGTGGCTCGGCACCTCGCCGATGGGTTCCTCGACCTGATGCTCCTGGACCTGGAACAGCAGTCCTGCGTCGCCCGGGTGCGGCTCGACGGGCGCGTGACGCTCGGCTCCATCGACGTGAGCTACGGCGTGGACTCCCCGGGGTTGCCCGACGGCATCACCGAGAACGCGGATGGGTGGGACCTCGAGATGGGTGTACCGACGCCGCCCCCCACGACGTCGCCACCGGTCGAGCACGCGTCGGCGTCGGGCTCGGCGAACGGAACGGACGTTTCTCGGATCGCCTCGGACATCGCGCGCGGAGTTGGTCCGGAGCTCGGCGCCCTCGCCAAGGCGCTGTTCTGCTCGTGCGCCGAGATCACGACGTACTGCGTCGTGGAGAAGTTCGCCGACCACATCCGAGGGCCGGGTGTCTTCACCGAGAACTCCTGCACCAGCGTGCAGACTTGTTGCGGGCGCGTCATCGCCCGGTGGACGGTGGCCGTGATCGCGCCCGGGACGTCCGGCTTGTTCGGTGGTGGCACCGAGCGCGTGCCGATGTGCTGCGGGCGATGGGAGGACGTGTTCCCCCGGGACGGGGACAAAGGCGATCCCGTCTTCTGCGACGGCGGCTACACCCGGGAGTCGAATGACGTCGATTGCGACGGCCTTCCCAATGCAGAGGACCCGACCCCGCTCGGCGACGACGCCCCCGATCTCCTGCGCCGCAACCGCTGAGGGCGGAGGCATCGACCGGCGGCGCGGAAGAAGGGCTGTTCCCCCGGGGGGCCCCCGTGCCGCAGCCTGCGGCGGAAGTGCCCGGCGCGGAATCCCCGAAAGGAGTAGGGTGTGCCGCGCCGGAGGCGTGCCATGGATCGACGTGGGCGACGGTCTGCAGTCGCTGTGCTTCTCCTCTTGGGGGTCCTCCTCTGGCTGCTGATCCGGTCGTGCGCTCCGGAGCACGAAGGACCGAAGGGGCGACTCCTGCCCCGGGAGCTGGGACCGTACTTCCATCTGCGCGACGCCGCCGGCGTCATCGAGCACTGCCGCACGAAGATCCGGCCCGCGACCTACGACGGAGTCCTCCGAGGCGCGCACGGCGCGCTGTGGGCCGGCGAGGGGAACGCGTGGGACAGGACGCTGCTGGCCGCGGAGGCGCTCGAAGGGATCGGGATCGAGGCGAGGATCGTCGCCTCGAACCCCGTCCATCTCGCCTACCGGGACGGTGGCTGGCGCGTGCTCCGTCTCGACGACACCGCGGCGCCGGAGGCCGTTGCCGCCCCGCCCGCGGGGGCGAAGACGCCGGCCGAGTTCGACGCCGACACGACGATCGTCGTCCACCGCCTGATTCCCGCCCTCCTCCTCGAGGTGGCCGGGGAGACGCTGCGAATCGATGCGAAGGCTCCGGAGCGCCTCGCCGAGTGGGTGTACGAGCCCGTCACGATCGCGGTGGAGGCCTCCTCCGCGGGTCCCCGCTACGTGCTGCGCGTCGGCGGCCGCGAGGTCCTGGCGACGGAGGGCCTCGACGGGGCGACGCGTGCGGAGCTGGAGCTCGTGTGGCGGCACGGGGAGAAGTCGACCGCCTGGCGTCGCGAGCTCTTCTCGAAGGAGAACGAGGCGCCGGGCATCCCCGGCCACGCGGCGCCCCGCGTCGGCGACCGCTACGCCATCGTCGTCTCGGCGGGCCCCCTCGTGCCGGAGGTGCTCGAGACGCGCGTCGCGATGCTCGCCGACGCGGCCCTGACGCCCGTCGCGGACGCGAGGCTCTCCGACCTGGTCCTCCTCGGCGTTCGATATCAGGTCGCGTCGGATCAGAACGCGCGGGAGCTGGCCGCGAGGAGCGGAGTCCGAGTCTCGCAGCACGAGCCGCGGATCACGATCGCCGCATCGACTCCCGGCGAAGGCGGCGCGCCCCCGCCGCCCCCAGGAAGACGCGAACCCTTGCTGGCCCTCTCGCTGGACGCGCTGACGGAGCGGGTCGACGCCGAGGGATCGCGCGCACGCGGCTTCCACACGGCCCGGGGGCTCGCGAACGACGAGATCGAGACGAAGATGGTGGCCGACGCCGGGAGCTCTCCGGTGATCAGCGCATCGGCCATCCTCTCGCGCTTCCGCTCGGAGGACCCGGTCGTCCCTGCGCGCCGGCTCGAGGTCTTGGCGGCCGAGGTCGACCGGCTCGTGACCGAAGAGCCCGTGGGGACGAGCCTCAAGGTCACGGCGCTCTCGCCCGACGTCCCGCCGGCCCGGGCCTCGGTGGGGGCTCCCACGCTTCGGATCGAGCGCACCGACACGGGCCTCCTCCTGCACGGCGTCGAGCAGGGACCAGGCGATCCGGCCACTGGCCCGACGTACCGGTGGGCGGGGGCAGAGGCGCGCTCTCCCGTGGGCGCCGAGGTCGGGCCCACGGCGCTGCTCGTGGACCGCCTCCTCGTCGAACGGGCCGCGCGCGCGGACTTCCGCCTCGAGGTCGTGCGGGAGCCCGCCTGGTCGATGGAGCCGCTGCCGCTGACGGATGGCAGCGTCCTCCGGTACCGGATCGACCATGAGGGGAAGACGTACCGCGTCAGCCTTCTCGTATCCATGGCCGAGGGGTTCCCAGGCGGCATGTGGTTCACGCAGCCGGACGGAAGCGCGTGGGTCGACCTCTACACGTCGGAGGGGGCCCGTGTCGGCTCGATCGGCCACCTGTGGCCCGACGTCGTCAGCTCGTCGGGGATCGGGCCGATCCTCGAGTCGTACGTGGTGCCGGCTCGGGACGCGGCCGCGGGGGATGCCGTCGACGTCGAGGTCCGTGTCGGCGCGGTCCCCCAGCGCGTGAAGGGCGTGCGGGTGGCGCTCGACGACGAACCGGGGCCGTTCCTGCGGGTCGAGTCGGACGGTCGGTGGAGCGCCGCGTTCCCCGTGCGCGACGAAGCGGGCTTCCCGCGCCGCAAGGACGACGAGCGTCGCGTCCACGTGCTCGGATCGGGCCCGACGGCCGAGACCTCGGTCCCGTGGAAGCGCTGCGGGCGCCTTCGCCCGATCGAGGTGGAGCTCGAGGGCCGCTGGCGCTGGGCGCATCTCGTGGAGGCGGCCGCCGGGCGCATCGGCGTCCACCTGCTCGACGAGGAGAGCCAGGCGACCGTGTGGGTGCCCGCGGAGAGAAGTCGTGCGCTCCATCCGGTGGAGGCGCGACGGGGAGAGAGGTGGGAGCCCGCCAGCCTGCTGGAGAGCCGGCCCGCCGAGCGGCGCGTGCGCTTCCGCGAAGGGGCGCCGGACGAGGCGACGTGGCGCCCCGTCGCCGAGGTGCGGACGGCCCGCGGGTCGCATCCGGCGTCGGCACGCGCGATCGTAGTCCCGGGGCGGACGTTCTCCCTCCTGATCGCCTGGGAGCGCGGCACGACCAAGGTCGGGCTGGAGCAGGTGAGCCCGGTCGTCCACGGTCGCGTCGTGGACGCCGAGACGGGTGCTCCGCTCGCGGGGGCCACGGTCTCGCGGGAGCAGTGGTCGGTGCGCTCGGCCGCGGACGGGTCGTTCGCGCTCCACCTCGACGATCCCCTGTTCCCGCAGGCGTCGTTCGTGGGCGGCCGACTGGCGGACCAGCACCGTCACCCGGCCATCCGCAAGTCCCGGCGCCGCGAGTTCCTGATCCTCGTCGACGCCTCCGAGGAGTCGCTGCGAGGGCAGGCGCCCGACGGACCGCCGGCCCAGCCCGTGGGGCAGCGGCGCTTCGACGGGATCGTCACCGCGGTGGGGGAGCTGCTCACACAGATCGCCTCGCCCCAGGACAACGTCCACGTCCACGTCTTCACCCACGGGCGCCCCACGGAGGGCGCATCGGCGACCACGCCCGACGCCGAGATTCGCCTCCAAGGGGAGGACCTTCGACCCGGCGACGTGGTCGATCGCCTGCGCGGCCTCGGACCCGCCGGGCCCGCCCGTCCCGCCGAGGCGCTCGGCCCCTTCCTCGCGGAGGTGGCGCGTCGCGGGGGCTCGGAAGACACCATCGTCCTCTGGTACACGTCAGGCGCTGGCCTCGAGGACCCCGACGCGGTCGCGAAGGCGTACGCCCGTGCGGGTGTGGGCGTTCCCCTTCACGTGTTCGGCCTCGGGGTCGCGGAGGGAAGCGTCGCCGATCGCGCGCTTCACGCCCTCGCGAAGGCCTCGGGCGGGTCGTTCCGCGCGAGCGATGCGGCCCCGCCGTACAAGATGGGCCGCGGAAGCTATCGAGCCCGGTACCTCGACCTCGGCGTGCGCGTCTCGGCGTCGTGCCACGACGCGGAGCGGCTCGTGCTCCCCGTCGGGGATCCGGGGATCGCACCGCGGCGCGTGGCCCTTAGCGCGGACTGCTGCTGCCGCGGCAGCCCGGCGCGTCTGCTCACGATCACGAGCGCGACGCTCGCCCAGCTCGGCGAGGCGAAGGGGCTGTCGCCGAGGGCTCACCGCTGGATCGAGGAGCGCGTGGCCGACGGAACGTGGGAGGTGCGCATCCCCACGCGCCGCACGAACGTAGGCCGGGTGACGGCCTACGCGTGGTTCGAGGTCGAGACGAAGACCGGACGTCTGGTCGGCCGCACCGAGGACGGCCTCCACGGCTCCCTCGCCGATCCGGAGACGTGGCCCGACCTGACCCCGGACGATCTCGATCCGTCGCAGTGGAACCCGCACGCCTCGGATGCGTTCGGCGCCGCAGCGTCCCAGCAGCCCTTCACGATGTGGTTCCAAGGGATCACCGCCTACACCATGGGCTCCGTGCAGGGCGCGTTCGACTGGCGCAACCGCCCCGGGTTCCGCACCGACGATCCGGAGGAGTTCAAGCGGTTCGTGCAGGCGAACGCGCTCGATCACGCAGCCGCGTGGTGGGCGGACATCGCCTCCCAGGCGGGCGGGCAGCTCGCCGAGAACTTCTGGTCGGGCGTCTGCCTCAACTTCGCCCTGCAGTCCGGCGCGCTGGGGCTCCGGTCCGACGGATGCGCCCGGAAGTGGGCGGAAGACCTATGCAATCGCGGACGGAAGGCCGTCCAGAGCGCCGGGGAGGACATCCCTGCGGAGGCGGCGACGGAACTCCTCGAGAAGGAGTTCGGCGAGGAGCACGCGGAGCTGATCACCTGGGCGGCGGAGCAGGGCTTCTCCGATCTCGCGGAGGACCTGAAGGAGCAGTGGAAGGACGGCGTGAACAAGGGCATCCCCTGCGAGAAGCTGAGGGCGCCGCGGCCAAAGTGACGGCTCCTGCGGGGGACGTGCGCGGGAGCCGCGTAGGATCGAGCCCGACGAATGGTGGACGGCGGACGATGGCGACTCTCCGGGGGGCGGCGGGGGCGGACTCGCCGTACGCAGGATCATCGCCCTGAGCGGACTCGGATCTCGATCGAGGCTGCCTTGCCTTCCTCGACGACCACGCTCTCGAGCACGCCCTTCCGCTTGCCCGCTTCGTCGTACGCCCCGATGCGGTGGCCGCGGGCCTGTAGCCGCACCTCGAGGACTCCCTCCGCGTCCGTGGAACGGCTCCGCCTCGTCTTGTCGTAGTCGACGTCGTACGGACGAGGCCCATCGGGCATGAAGGCGACGTTCGCGCCCGGGATCGCGACGCCCTGCACGTCGAGCACGCGGATCGACAGCGTGCCCCCGCGCGAGACGGTGACCGTCGGCTCGTCCCCCGCGGGACCCGCGGGAAGCGTGAGGATGTAGACGGGGTAGCCGGGCGCGTTCACGCGGATTTCGGTCGCCCGATGGGGCATGAGCTCGAAGCGGAACGTGCCGTCCTCGGCCGTCTGACTCTTTTGGTCGCCCCACTTCTCGGTCACGATCACGGCCGCGCCGGCGACCGCATCTCCGGACTCGTTCCGCACGACGCCCACGATCGTCCGCCCCTCGTCGAAGCGGAGGTCGCCGAGGTCTCGCTTCGCTTCGGGGTACGGGCCGGCGACGTCGAGCACGAGCGGTGCGCGTCCCGGTGTCGATAGGACCCACATCGTGGGGACCGTGGGGTAGGTGAGGGCGACGTCCACGCGGCCGTCGCCCGCTGGCTTGGGCGACCTGCTCGAGGTGACCTCCCTCGAGATGACTCTGTCTTCGAGTGGCGCCGCAGGGTCGAGTCCCAGGATGCGGGCGACCAGGCGGGGCGCCGGAGGCAGCACGACCCGCACCGGGTCACCTCCGGGGACGACGCCCTCGATCTCCCGCACCTCCCGGGCGACGTCCCGCATGGAACGGGGACTCGTGCCGGCATCGACGTGAAGCGCCCCTACCGCGTCCGCGATCCCCTGGAACTGGAATCGTCCGGAGTCGTCGCTCTCGCCCATGATCGTGCTCGTGCCGATCCACCACACGGAAGCCCCGGCGATGGGCGCTCCCCTTTCGTCTACGACGACGCCGCCGAGTGCCCGGCCCGTCGGGGGCGCGATCTCGAGCAGGGTCTGCTGGCCCGAGAGGATCTCGACCGCACGCCGCTCGATCGGCGCGTCGTGCGGGAAGATCTGGACGACGTAGGCGCCCGGGCGCAGGCCCTCGATGAGCCACGCTCCGTCCTCAAAGTCGCCCTCCTGGAAGGAGTCGATCCAGCCCGTGGGGCCCAGGACGGTGATCTGGCCGACGGGAGGAGCCCCGACCCTCCATCCGACGATGGCCACGCGCAGGTGACCCGGCACGGGCATCCGGACGACCCGCTGCTGACGCTCGCCCGGCCGCGAGAACGTCACGGGCGCGCTGCGCCCGTCGAGTCGATCCGACACGTGGACCGCGGCCGTCACCTCCGTGCCGAGCGCGACTCCCCGGATCACGAATCGCCCGGCGGCATCGCTCAGGGCGGAAGGCTGGCGGGCCTTGGCCCGCGCAACGTCTTCGGCGGAGACGTACCACATGTGTCCCCGGCGCCTCGGTGGCAACGGCTCGTCCGGTGCGAGGGCCGCCACGACGACACCCACCGCCGGACGTCCCTCGGCGTCTCTGACCTCCCCCTCGAGGACGCCTCCGTCCGCGACGGCGGGAGCCGGGGAGGGAGCGGTCGCGGCCGTTGCTTCGCGCGGTTCCTCGGGCGCGTTGGTTGGCGGCGGTGCGCGTCCCGGCGCTGGAGCAAGTCCGGAGGGGGCGCCTTCTGCGATGGGACGCGTCTCCGTCCGCGTCGCCAGCCGTGGTCCAGCGGCGTCACGAGGCCAGAGGAGCCACGCCGCCGTCGCCGCGAGCAGCGGGACGAGGATCCACGGGGTGCGCGTTCGTCGGACTCTCACCGCACGCCATGCTACGCGCTCGCGCGGCACCCGCTCGCCTGGCGGGGGCCGTGGTCAAGGGCCGGACGAGTCGTCAACGCACCAGCCAGACGACCGCGTTGGCCAGGCTCTCCGCATCCCGTTCGGCAAGGAGGCGCGCGACCCTTGCCAGGAGGTCCCGGAATTCGACCTGCTCGGCGAGAAGGAGTCCGCAATGCTCGCGACCCGCCGACGCAAGGTCGCCGACGATCTCCATGAAGTCGGCCACGTTGTGAGTCAGGACGGCGCGACGATCCAGTAGCGCGGCCTCGAAGATGCTCACGTCGCGGCTACCGGCGAGGCCCTGCTCGACCGCATGGACTGCGTCGAGGCCCCGCGCGCGCAGCGTCTGGGCCAGGAGCAGCGGGACGTCCTCGTCGAGGAGTAGCCGGGCGCGGGCCACGGGTGACGCTCCCGGCGCCTACGCGGACGGCTTTCGCGCCCGTTCGAGCAGTGCCTCGTTCGCATCCAGGTCGGCGTCGATCTCGGGCTTGTGGTCGTAGTAGAAGGCCAGCGCGCCGTGGACCTGCCCCAGCGACAGGTGGGGCCACTCCCGTACCATCTCCTCCGGCGTCATCCCGTGGCGCAGGACGTAGACGACGACCGATCGCACGGGGAAGCGCGTCCCGCGAATCACCGGGGCTCCCCCACAGACGCCGGGGCTGCGTTCGACGTGAGCGCTCTCGACATGCGGTGCCGTGGCCATACGGCAATCCTACCCCGTGGTGCCGTGCGGTGGCGGTAGATGGGGGCGGCGGGGGGGGGAGAGGCTCCCCCGGCTCGATCTCTCCTTCTCCGGGCGCGAGACGATGGCCAGGTGGGCACGTGGAGCTGGGGGGCCGCGGGGGCCCGAAACAGCGGCGGGTTGGCCAGGCACGCCCCATCCATCGACTCCTCCTTGTAGAGTACGCGCGCCGGGAACCGGAGGGACCACATGCGCTCGGCCACCACGACGCTCACCGCGGGTCTGCTGGGCTTACTCCTCGGTGCGCTCGGGATGTGGCTCGTGATGCCGCGGGAAGTCGCTTCCCCGTCCGGAGGCGCCGTCCCCCCGCCGACCGACCCGGTGCGGGGTCCGCGCATGCCCGAGCCCGTCCCCGAGACGACGCATCTGGGTGGCCAGACGCCTCCGGGTGCTCGCGCGCCGGCCGCCGATGCCACGACCGCCCTCGCCGCCGCGGTCGAGGCCTTGGAGCTGGCGATTCCGGAGGGACGCGGTCGGATCACCGGTCACGTGAGGACGAAGGACGGTGCCCCCTTGGCGGGGGCCGTGGTGCGGGGCTGGACGCCCTGGGATTCAGGCTCCCCCCGCCGTTCCGATGGCGTCCCACCGCTACGGTCCGTCGTGGAGGAGTTCCGCACCGCGGCCCTTCATGCGAAGTGGATGGCGGGGACGCAGCGCGAGGCCCGTTCCGGCGCGGATGGCTCGTACGTGCTCCCGGATCTGGTGGACGCCGAGTACCACCTGAGCGCGTGGGCCAAGGGATACGAGCTCCGCCTGAGCGGGCGAGGTCGCGCGTCCGACGGGGGAGTCGTCGACTTCGTCGCGAGCCCCGTCCTGACGGTCCCCATCTCCGTCCTGGCACCCGACGGCAGCTCGCCCGCGCGGGCATCGGTGAGGTGGAGCCTGCCGAAGGGAGGCGGGGGCGGGGGCGCCGAGTGGACGTCGAGCGACCCCGAGATCGCGATCGAGCCCGGCACGTGGAACGTGACGGCCTCGATTGGCGAAGAGCTGCGCTCGAAGCCCGTCCCCGTGACGGTCGGCAGCACGCCGGGCCCTGTCGTCCTCCGGCTCGAGGCGAGGAACGTGATCCAGGGCACCGTGCAATTCGATGCCGACGACAAGGCCTGGACCTACGCATTCGTGACGGCGCGGCGCCGAGGCGCGCTTGCGAACGAGAGGGCGGGCGCACAGGGCGCCCGTCCACCCGATTGGTCGTTCCGGATCGAGGACCTCGAGCCTGGGGACTACGACGTCTCCGTGGCGCTCACGGAGCACGCGCCCCTCGCGACCGAGCAGGTGCACGTCGCTGGAGGCACGGCCAAGGTTACACTCACCGTGCCGCGGCTGGGTCCCGCCCAGGTCCTCGAGGCCCGGGTCCACGGTCCAGACGGGACCGCGCTCAGCGAAGAGGACGTGAGCTTCGGCCTCACCGAGCGCACGGAGAACAGCAGCACCGGGATCGGCACCCGATCCGTGCGGCGCCGAGACGGTACCTTCCTGATCCCCTTGTCCTCGCCACGTGCGGTGGCACAGGGAAACGAGCGAGATCGAGCGGACCGATCGGGCAGCGGCGGGAGGCGAGGGGCCGATGCGGACCCGCCGCCTCCCGCCGGCCCCTGGCGGTGGTTCCTGGTCGTGAGATCGAAGGCACACGGCAGCAAGGAGCTGGAGTTCAACTTCGGCGTGACGCCGCGCGTCGAGGTCACGTTCGAGTAGCCGGGAGCCCGCCCGTCCTGAAGGGCTGATCTCGCGGCGCGGAGGTGCTCCGCGTTCAGCGTGGCGCGGGATCGGACGCTGGGGCCGTGGGGAGCTCCGGATCCTTCACGTTGCGTTGGTCTCGAACCTCGAACTTGATCCGCGGCCGCAGGGTGAGGAGCTGCGCCGGGGAGAGGAGACCTCCGACGTAGCAGGCAGCGAGGACCCTCCACCACGAGGCCAGGAGGGTACGCCGTACGTCTTCGAGCTCCTTCGTCCATGCGTCGAGTCCGGTGAATTCGACGTACCGGTACTCCCACAGGGAGAACTGCAGCCGGTCCCGCTTCCAGCCGAGGAGGTCCGCGACGTACTGGACGGCGTCGTAGTCGCGCATCCAAGGGCTTGGCATCGACGAGCAGACGAAGTCTCCGACCTCGATCTCTCGTCGTTCGGCGTAGATCGGCTCCCTGCCCGGCGCTACGAGGCGCGTGTGATCACCCGGGCTCGCGAGCAACGTCCAGTAGGACCTCGGGGGCCATCCCTCCGGCGTTGGAGTCGTCACCTGTCCACAGCCGCAGCCAGAGGTGATGGACTCGCCTTCTCCCCCGAAGCCGTGCTCGTCCACGCCAGGGTCGCGCACCGTCACTTGCGCGCGCATCCCGAGGCGGCCGATGAGATGGGCGGTTGCCACGGGATCGCGGATCGGCGTGAGTAGGTTGCACGCCGCATTCCACAGGTCGTCGTCGCCGGTCGTCGTGAGGTGGGGGTGGAGCAGCTGGCGGAAGGTCCGGGGGTCACGGGCCGCGAGGATCAGCGCAGCGGCGGGGGACAGCTTCGGGGCGACCTCACGGATGCGATCGGGCGCCAACGGAATGTCGAGCTCGATGATCGCGTCGATGGCGCAGGCCAGGAGCGAGTCGCCCCCGTCGGCGCGGTTCGCCATCGCCCGGTCGAGCACGGAGCGAACGAGGTCCGCGGCGCCGACAAGGCGCGCCTCGACCGCCTCGCGGAGTCCCCAGGCGACGTCGGCTGGCACCTCGGAGCGGAGCTTCGCCCGGATCCGGTACGCCTCCGACGTGGAGTCGTCGGCGGAGAGGCGCACCGCGGAGAGGCCGAGCAGGCACGCCACGACGACCGTTCGCATGGGGAGGCGAACGGGTCAACTCGCCATGGGGTTCACCCCGACTCGGAACACCCCGATCAGATGCCGCGGCGGGTGCTCAGACCAGGGGGCTCTCCTGAGGCGCGAAACCCTGTCGCCAGCCGCACGGGTAGGATTGCCGCGATGGAGCAGCGCCCGTTCGTTCCGTTGTGGATCTGCGCAGCGCTCGCTGCCGGACTCGCCGTCTCCGACGCATGCGGGGGCGACGACTCCGCTGCGAGGCCCGCGCAGGTCACGCAGGTCTGGCCACAACACGTCAATGGGGCCGCGCTACCAGCCACTGATACGAGAGACACGGATCCGAACTGCCCGAAGGGCGGCCGGATGTGGCGATGGGTGGTCGTGCCGCCGCGCACCGCCGCGCGCGAGCACCAACCCCGCGTCTGCGCGATCGAGGTCCTGCCGCGGGCGAAGGGCGGCGACGCATGGGTCGACGACGCCGATGCCCACCCCGCTGGCGAGGTCGGAATGTCCTTGCAGACGCGCGACGGGCGCGACTTCTGGTCCTCCGACGCCTCGCGCGGGGCATGGTGGACCGACGGATGCGAGCGCCCTCTCCCCACGGGGGGATTCACGTTCACCGTGACTCTCACGCGAAAGGAGGCGGCGAAGGCTGAGCTCCGCCCCGTACGTTTCCGATTCACGGGAGGTGAAGTGAACGGACCGCCGACCGCCACCACGGCTCCGCTCGGGACGGTCGAGACGTGGACCGACCCGTTCGGGACGGCGCGCAGCGTGCCGCTCACGGTACCCGTGACCCGTGTCCTCCTATCGCCCCAGTTGGTGCCGTCCCGCGTCGCAGCCGCAAGCAGCGGTCTGCGGGGGCTCGTCGTCGTTCGTGGTGCGCAAGCAGGCGTGAAGGTCCGCCACGTGGCGGCGGCGGGGAAGTCCCTGACCGTCTACTCGAGCGTCGAGCGAGACCTCGAGGACGACGATCCCTCCCCCTCGGGGCTGCGCGCTGTTCGCGCCCCGATCACCGCGGAGCGGCACATCTCCGTGACGACAGCCGCATCAGCCCTCGATGGCACCGGAACCGGGGCCTTCACCGTCTCGGTGCCGGAGGAGAAGGCCCTCGCGGGGTTCTCCTTCTACGTGCAGGCGGGCATCGGCAAGGACGCTGTCGACGGCTTGAGCTGCCCCCTGTGCGTCACGGTCGTCGATTCACTCACCGACTACGACGGCGACGGGCGGCCGAACGCGAGCGACGTCGCTCCTCTCGACCAGGACCGGTAGGCCCCACGCAAGGCGGCAAGTGCCCTCCGCCGGCGGGGGCGGATCGCGGCGCGTTGAAGCGTGGAGCGGTCGGCGATCCGGCGCGGGCGCCGCCCTTGGCGCGTTCACAAGGGGGCTGCGCCCCCTACGGCGCGTTGCCGCCGCCGCGACGGCGCCGGCGCGCCTACCCTGTCGGTCGCTGGTTCGAATCCATCAACGGGGCGCGTAACGGACGAGAGCCGCCCGTAGACGAGCGGCTCTCCTAGTGATGGTCGGGGCGACTGGATTCGAACCAGGGCTTGCGCCCGCGAGCGGGGAAGCCGCGACAGATTGTGAGCGTGCCCTGGCCGATGGATGGGGGGCTCGGTCGGGGACGTGGCGCGGGCGCCGCCCTTGGCGACGTGTCTTCAGGAGGGGGCTGTTAGCCCCCTCCTACGGCGCCTCGTCACGCTTCGCGTGCCGGTCGCCTACCTCCCCAACTCGGTCGCT
>JAYTCP010000438.1:0-1584 GCA_043736435.1 Planctomycetia bacterium
CTCGACCCGAAGCTCCTCGGGATCCCCAAGGACGGGCTGCGCATCGTGACGGAGGGCGAGGTCCTCGTGCTCTCGGGACTCGGAGACGACGTCCACGACGAGGGCGACGACGTCTTCTGCGTGATCGACCTCGGGGGCAACGACACGTGGCTGCGGGGCGCGTCGGTCTCGGGCCCGCGTTCGATGTCGATCTGCATCGACCTCGGGGGCGACGACCGTTATGTCGGGCGGAAGGACCTGTCGTTCGGCGCGGCGCTCGGTGGGATCGCGATCCAGTGGGACGTGGCCGGGAACGACCTCTACGACGCGGGGCACGCGTCGCTCGGGGCCGGCATCCTCGGCGTGGGCGTGCTCGTGGACGAGGGCGGCGACGACGTGTACCGCTGCAAGGACTTCGGGGACGGGGCCGGCGCGTTCGGGATCGGCATCGCCATCGACGGCGGCGGCAACGACCTCCACCACGCGGACATGTTCGGCCAGGGCTTCGCATCCACGTGGGGGTGCGGCGTGCTGGCCGAGCTGGGCGGCAACGACGTGTACGACGCCGGCGGAGTCCACTCGGACGCGCCGCTCCACCGCGACCGGACGATGTCGCTGTCGCAGGGGTTCTCCATCGGGATGCGGCCCGACGCGTCGGGAGGCGTGGGGGTGCTCGTGGACGTCGCGGGGAACGATCGGTACTCCGCCGACATCTACGGGCAGGGAGCCTCGTACTGGTTCGCCTTGGGCCTGCTGATCGACGACGGCGGGAACGACACGTACGTGCTGGGGCACTATGGCCAGGGGGCGGGAATCCATCTCTCCGCGGGGATGCTGCTCGACCGCGCGGGGCAGGACCTCTACTACACGGAGTACGGCGTCGGCATCGGAGGGGCGCACGACTACGCGGTGGGCTTCCTCGTCGACCGCGGCGGGGACGACCACTATGCCGGCTCGGGAGGCAGCCAGGGGGGGTCGCTCACGAACTCGGTGGCGGTCCTCCTCGACGTCGCGGGGGACGACGGTTACACGGCGGTGCGCGGCGGATCCCAGGGCTACGCGGGGCCGGCGCGCGAGACCGGCGGGATCGGCCTCTTCCTCGACGGGGGCGGGAAGGACGTCTACTCCGAGCGCGAGCGCGACGGCGCGGTGTGGGCGCAGGACTCCCTGGGCGTCGGGCTCGACGAGCCGACGCCGCCCGACGCGCCGACGGCCGATCCCATGGGCGCGGGCATCACGCCCGAGGCGGCGAAGGCGCACGTGGACGAGAAGGGACGCGCGCCCCTGAGCGACGGGACGCTCGTCGACGACCTCGACAGGCTGTGGGACATCGCGAAGCGCTGGCAGGTGGGGGACGAGCGGGTGATCGGTCCCATCGCCCGGGCGCGGCTCGTGGCGCTCGGCCCGAGGGCGCTCGATCGCGCCGTGGATCGGCTGGGCTCGAAGGACGGGCTCGAGCTCGAGTGCTGCGAGGCGATCCTGCGGGCCTTTCCGAAGGAGGTGGTGGCCGCGCGGCTGCTCGCGGCGACGAAGGATCCCGAGGTCGCGGTGCGACGGAGCGCCGTGCGCTTCCTCGGCACGCTCGGCGTCAAGGACGCCACCCCA
>JAYTCP010000439.1:0-11176 GCA_043736435.1 Planctomycetia bacterium
CTCCGCGACCCGGAGGCGAGCCGGGCGGTGGTGGTCGCCGCGGCCTCGTCCTCGAGCGAGGCCGCCGAGGGGGCCATCTCCTGGTTCTGGAGGGCGCGCCGCCCGGACGCGTCGGCGATCCTCGCCGGTGCGCTGCGCGAGCACCCGCGGGAGACGGGGGCACTCGTCGAGTGGTTCGAGCAGCACGCCCATCCGCCCGTGGTCGCGACCCTGGTGGACGAGCTCGAGCGGCGCCTGCGCGAGCGGAACGCGAAGGTCGTCGCCTCGCTGTCGCGTGCGCTCGAGTTCCAGACGGGCGCGCACCACGGAACCGAGGTCGCCGCCTGGCGCCGATGGATGGCCGGCCAGGCGAAGTGAGTCGGCGCGAGGCGCCCGTCCCGCCGGAGGCTACGCCCGCCTTGCCGGAAGACGCTGCCACCGGATCGCACCGTGGCGGCGCACGGCGAGCCGAACCGACATCGCACGCGGCGGTCGCTCGGCGGCCGGGGCGGGCATCCGCGCGAACCACAGCCCGCGGTCCGAGATCCCCACGGGGTCGTAGACCGGCTCGAGGCCCGCGCGCAGGAACGCCTGGGCGTACTCGGCCTCCGTGAAGAGCCCCATCTCGTGGCGCTCGACGAAGTGCGCGACGCCCGCCGACGTCCCGACCAGGTGGTGGGCGTCCATCACGGAGAGACGCCCCCTGCGTTTCGCGACGATCATCCGCACCTGGTGGAGCGCGCTGCGGCTCGCCCCCGGGATCGCGTCCATGTGGACCGTGCCCGGACGGTAGGCCGTGGGGACGTACCACGGCTCGACCACGACGACGCCGCCGGGGCGCACGTGCCGCGCGAAGCACGCCACGGCGCGCTCGAGGTCGGCCACGTCTTCATGTAGCCGATGCTGCTGAAGAGGCAGGACACGACGTCGAACCGGCGACCGAGGTCGACGCTGCGCATGTCGCCGCGGTGGAACGGGACGCTGGGCAGCCGCTTGCGGGCGACGGCGAGCATCCCGGGCGACTCGTCCACGCCCTCCGCGCGGAACGCGGGCGGCAGGTGTCGGACGTGGAGGCCGGTGCCGCACGCCATCTCGAGCCAGTCGCCGGCCGAGATCCCGACGTGCGTGCGCAGCATGCGGACCAGGGACCGCATCTCGCCGCGGAAGTCCTTCTTCGGCAGGTAGAGCCCGTCGTAGCCGTCGGCCGAGCGCGCGTAGGGGTGCGAGATCGCGGGAATGGGGGAGCCTCCGGGGGCGCCGGGCTTCCGGGCCCGCGATTCACATCGAGCGCTGGAGCACGGTCATCAGCCCGACCTGACCCGCGTGCTGCGCCACGTGCTCGAGCACGTGGTAGAGGATCCAGCCCTTCGTCACGTCCCGCGTCCCGACGTGGACGGGCTCGTCGAGCTCGGCGTCACGGAAGGTCGCGAGGCACTCCATCGTGCACGCCCGGGCCTTCGACAGGAGCTCGAAGTAGCGCTCGAGCGGCCAAGCCGCGAGCGCCGAGGCGTGACGCGCTCCGGGCTTGGCGGGCATCCCGTCGTCGTCGGGGCCGATGCCCAGTCGCGCTCGCACCCGCTCCTCGGCCCCAGGCCCCGCGGGCACGCCGCGGGCCGCGACGTCGAGCCACCAGACTTCGGTGATGGCGATGTGCGCGAGCAGCATCCCGATGGAGTTGCGCCCCGGGGCCGGCTGCCACTCGAGGTCGGGGGCCTCGCGGCGCAGCGCGGTCACGAGCTGGCGGTGCTGATCGACCAATCCCGCGGAGAAGCGGGCGACGACGGGGTCCGAGGGGGCTGCGGGCATGGGGCCAAGATACCGGACGCGTCGTGCGGGCGCGACCGCGCCGGGGCCGGCACCACGGAGGCAGGCCCGCGGGACGGTCCGCGCGGGAGCCCGAAGCTGCGGTCGTCGCCTACTTCTTCGCGTCGCGGGCCGCGATCCAGCGCTTCACCTGGGGGTACCAGCTGGAGGCGTACCAGCGGTCGAGGATCTCCTGGTAGGCGGCCCAGCCCGCGGCCTCGTCGCCGTTCTGCATCGCCTGGCGGCCCGCCTGCTGCCGGGCGTCGGCCTCGGGCTGGTGCTTGGCGCGGAGCGCTGCGTACGCGTCCATCGCGGGCTTCGCCGCCTCGGCGAACTCGAACTGCGCGCGGTACTCGAGGAAGCCGACCACCCAGGACCGGTCGGCGTTCTTCGCGATCGCCGCAGCGAGCTCCGCGGCCCCTTCCCTCGCCGCGGCCGCCAGCCTTCCCTCGAGGGTGGCGACGCGGCCCGACGGCTTCCCCTTCGCGAGCGCCTTCGCGCGCAGGACCGCCGCCGCGACGTCCCTCCATGCCCCCGCCGTCGCCTGCGCCTCGCCGAACGCCGCCAGCGCCTCGGGATCGTCGCCCGACAGGGCGTCCAGCCACAGGATCGCCTCCCTCACGGGCAGCATCGCGAACATGTGCGCCGCCGTGTCGCTCGAGAAGAGTCGCAGCGCGGGCCACGCGTCGGCCTCGAATGCCTGGTGGGCGTACTCGCCCATGGAGAACTCGACGACGCCGTCGTTCGTCCCGTGGACCACGGCGAGCGGCAGGCGCCGCTGCGCCGACCGCAGGGCCGCGTCCTCGTAGGCGCGCGGCTCCGCCTGGAAGATCAGGCCGCACGAGATCGGGAACGCGCCCGCGAACCGGTCCGGGTAGTTCATCGCGAGGCTGTAGGTGAGGAACCCGCCCTGGCTGTGCCCGCCCACGAGCACCTTCCCGAGCCCGAGCTCCCGCTTGAGCTCGTCCACCGCCTCCGCGACCAGCGCGGGGCTCTCGCGATCGGTGCCCGGGAACCCCTTGTACGTGCTCTTCCCCACGAAGCTCACGTACGTGTAGTTGAACATCGGCGCGTCGGGCTTGCTGGTCTCGACGTACGTCTCGCCGTCGATCCCGAGGATCGCGAACCGCTTCGCGAGGTCCGGCCACGCCGCGGCGATCGTCTGCACGTACGACTTCGCGGTCATGTTGCTGCCGTGGAGGATCAGGACGCAGGGGACGGGCTTGCCCGCCGTCCACCCGTCCGGCATGCGCACGTGGTACGTGAGCATGTTCGCAGTCAGCCCATCGACGATCGCGCCCGCCTTCGGCTTCGGCTTGCGCGCGTGCCCGGCGAGCGGCCGCCCGAAGAGCGTCCCGAAGCCGTCGCTCCCGTTCCGCTGGGTGACACCCGCCCACGACTTCTTGTCCTTGGACAGCTCGATCCATCCCGTCCCCGCGAACGTGGGCCCCTTCCACCGAAGCGACATCCGCCTTCCCTTCACGCTCCCGTCGATGGCGACGGGCCCGCCGAACGCGTACTTCCCCTCCACCTTGTCCCCCGTCTGCACGAACTCGCACGCCCCGCGGGCCGTCAGCCACGTCCCCGAGAAGCTCGCCGGCGGCCCGTCCCCCGCCTTCGGGTCCTGGCGCACGGCCGTCCACTCTCCTTGGTTCCCGTTCGGCCACCGATAGGCGCCCCGCATCACGCTGCCGGTCTCGTCGACCTCGAACGTGCACTCGCCCTCCGCGGGCCCGCTCTCGCGCAGGGTCACCTTCAGCGTGCGGCCCTCGAGGCGTCCCTCCATGGCGTACTGCCCGCCCGCGCCGTACGTCCCCCGCACGCCGTCCTTCGTCTTCTTGAGCTCCACCATGCCGTACGATGTCCACCACAGGCCCGTGACGTCGGGAGCCTTCTCCTCGGCCCTCGCCGGGGGGGCCACGACGACGACGACCATCAGCGCGCAGAGCAGCACGAGGCGACGCATGCGACCTCCAGAGGCGATCCGGGGAAGGTGGGGGGCGAGGGGGGAGGACGGGCGCATCACGGATGCCGCAGGACGATCTCGACGACGGCCTCCTCCTCGGGCACGCGCACCGCGCGCGACGCGCGCGCGAGGGAGGGCGCTCCCTCGACGGCGAGGTCGAACGCCCCGGCGGGAAGCCCCGAGAAGGAGGCGAGGCCCTCCGTGTCGGTGAGGCGGCGCTCGTCGACCGCCGCGGACGCGTCCGCGCCCAGCGCGAAGCCGGAACCGGACAGCCGCGCGACGGCTCCGGCGACGGGACGGCCTCCGGCGTGAACGACCCGGAGGCGCACGCGCCCGTCCGGGAGGTCGAGCACGCGCTCGACGGACGGTGTCTCCCACTCGGGGGCGGGCCAACTGACCTCGAGGCGTACCGCATCGCGGTCCGGCGCGCGCACCGAGGCGACGACCGGGACTCCGCCCCCGGCGCCCCCGGGAGCGTCCACGCGACCGTCGGCATCGGCGATCCGCACCTCGGAGCCCGACGTCAGCCAGGCCCCGGGGAGGGGGCTGCCGCCCCGCCGCAGGCTGAGCCTCGTGCGCCCGGCGACGCGGGTCGAAGCATCGACGAAGGTCGATGCGCCGGGGCGGATCTCGAACGGCAGGGGGGTCACCGTGCCGTCCGGACGCCACGAGCGCAGCGAGAGGGCGTAGCCGCCCGGGGCGAGGCCCGGCAGCCGGACGGCCCCCGTCGCCCCGGTCGGGAGGGTGAGCACGGCGACGGGGCGCGCCTCGCCGTCGCGCCGGACGAGCACGGTCGCCCCCCGCGGGACGAGGGCCTCGAGCGTGCCCGCGGGCTCGAGCGCGTGCTCGAGCGTGACGGTCTCGCGCGCGCGGACGGCCACGGCCGCGCGCGCGTCGAAGGCGCGGCCGGACGCGGACACGACGAGTCGCCACGCGGCCGAGGTCGGGAGGCCGTCGAACGCGTAGGCGCCGGCCGCGTCGGTGCGGATCGTGCGGCGGCCGTACGGGTGGTCGGCGGCGGCGGGCCACGGGGCGCAAAGGGCCCAGACCGGCGTGCCGTCCTCCTCGGCGCGCGACGGGCCGAACGGGGCCCCGAGGGGAAGGGAGAGCTCCACGCGCGCGCCCGGGAGGGGCGCGCCCCGTTCGTCGACCACCTTCCCGGCGAGGACGCCGCCGGGCACGACGCGCAGGTCGAGCGACGCGTCCGCGCCCGGGCGGACGCGCACCCAGCGCAGCCCGCCGTCGGAGGCGCCGGGCACGTCGGCCAGGACCAGGCCGACGCCGACGAGGACCAGCACGTGCACCCCGGGGGCGAGCCCGTCGAGCACGAAGGATCCGTCGGCGTCGCTCGTCGCATCGACGCGCATGCCGCGCACGGGCGGCCCGTCCCACGTGGACGTCCACCGCCACGCCTGGATCCCCACCCGCCCGACCGGCGAGCCCGTCCCGTCCCGGACGGCGCCGCGGATGCGCCCGCCCGACGCGAGGGTCACGAGCCAGGGCTCGGTCTCGTGGCGTCGCACGCTCCGGCCGGGCAGTCGACGCCAGCCGACGTGCCCGTCCGACGCGACGTTCAACGTGGCGTCCCCTTCGCCCGCGAACTCGAGCCCCGCGAGGCCCGCGCCGTCGGTGACGGCGAGGAGCGTCGGCGACCCGTCGTCGGGCTCGAGCGCGACGCGTGCGCCGACGACGGCGCGCCCCTCCGGGCCGAGGACGCGCACGCGGAGCACGGGGGCGGCGGGGGCCGGATCGAGCGCGAGGCGCGTCCAGACCGCGCCGGGTCCGGCATCGAGGGTCGCGGACGCGATGCCCGTCCCCTCCGCACCGTCCGCACCCCGCGCGTGCACCCGCCACGCGCCGGCGGGGACGCCCCCGATCGCGAAGTGGCCGTCGCGATCCGTGGTCGAGTGGAACGTGGCGCCGCGTGCGCCGGAGGAGGCGAGCGGGTCGGGCGTGGCCGCATCGATCTCCTCGACGGCGATCGCGACGCCGGCCGCGGGCGTCGATCCGTCGGCGCCGACGACGATGCCGCGGAGGACCGCGACGGGACGAGCGCCGGGTGCGAACGCCTGCGATCGATCGAGGGTCTCGGGGGGGAACGGGGGCGCGGCGGTGGGACCGGCCCCCGGCGCCCCAGGAACCGTCCCTGCGGCGGCCAAGCGCGCGCCGTGGCCGGCCGAAGCGGAGAGCACCGCCGGGTCGGAAGAAACGTCGCCGGGTCGGCGCGGGTCGGCGCTGAGCAGGAGGACGGCGGTGCAGACCGCGAGCGCCGCCGTGCCGAGCAGGGCGGTGGTGGTCGGGGTGAGGATCCGGAGCGCGGAGCTCGGGCCGGCGTGGGACACGGCCGCCGGCGGTACGGGCGTGGGCCGCGGGCCTGCGAGCGGGGCGAAGGCGGCGATCCAGGCGCGGCGGTCGCCGGCGCTGCGTTCGTCGAGCCGCTCGCGGATGCGTTCGAGGCCGCGGCGGAGGCGGGTACGGGCCGTCTCGAGGGGGACGCCCAGCCGGGCGGCGACCTCCGGGACGGACAGGCCCTCGAGCCATCGCAGCACGATGGGATCGCGGTAGATCCCATCCAGGGCGAGCACGGTGTGGACGAGGCGGCGGCGCGTGGCCTCGCGCTCGAGGATCTCGAGCGGGGAGGGGATGCCCTCGGGGCGGGCCGCGGCGGCCTCGCGGCGCACGCGGCGCGCGTCGGCGCGGCGCGTGCCGAACGCGACGTTGCGGGCGACGCGCGCCAGCCAGCCCCGGAGGGCACGAGGCTCGCGCGGGCCGCGCCGAAGCGCGATGGTGAACGTCTCCTGGAGGACGTCGTCGACCTCGGCCTCGCCGTGCACCAAGCCCCGGACGAGGGCGCGCAGGAAGCCCTCGTGGGCCAGCAGCTCGTCGAGGGACGTCGGTTCGCTCACGCGGCCTCATGGAGAGGATGCCGTGGGCTGCGCTCCGGGTTCACCCCGCAGTCCCCCCCCGCTCACACACGCAGGTAGATGAGGTCCTTCGCGGCGCTCCCCGGGATCGAGGCGAGGAACGCCCCGGGGTCGGCATCGGCCACGGGCGCGTTCGCGCACAGGAGGCCGGCCGTGCGCAGGCGGTCGAGGAGCTCCTCCGGGTCCTCGCCCGCGGCGCGCAGCGCGTGGGGCCAGACCTGGATGACCACGCCCCGGAAGCCGGGGTGGGAGAGCGTCGAGCGCATGCCGCGCAGGATCGAGAGCTCGGCGCCCTGCGCTGCGATGCGGGCGAAGTGGACCTGGGTGCGGCGACGGTCGGCGATCTCGTCGATCGTCGTCATGGGCACCGTGACGCGGGCGCGGTCCTCGACGCCGGCGACCGTGCGGTGGTCGCCTCCGTCGCGGGGCGAGACCCAGAGGCTCGACTGCCCGACCCGGTCGCCGACCGCGGTATGGATGGGCACCACGTTGCGCCAGCGGCAGTGCCGCGCGTTGAACGCGAGGATCTCCTGGTTGCGCGCCTCGGGCTCGATCGCGAGGACGGTGCCCTCGGGGCCCGCCACCTCGCCCATGTGGACCGCGACGAGGCCGATGCCCGCGCCCACGTCCACCGTGGTCATGCCCGGCGTCACGCACGCGCGGACCATGGCGAGCACGGGCGCGTGCCAGCGACCGCCGAGGAACTCGGAACGCGACGCGCACCGGCGGAGGAGGTCGACGCGGAAGGGGGCGCCGCACACCTCGAGGTCGGTGCGATGGGCCCGCTTGCTGAGCCGCTCCGCCGCGAGCCGCAGCGCGGGGACGCGGGCCGCGAACCGGTCGCACGTCGGGGACGCCACCCGCTTCACCACACTGAGCCACCAGCGGCGCGGGACCCGGACCCACCAGGGGAGGGTGTGTCTCGGCTCGACCAGCGCCCCCGGGGGGAGCGTGGGGGCCATCCGGGGCCGTCGGGCGGGCGCGACCTCCATGATGCGGGGAGTCTACCGGGCGATGCGCCGGTATGCTCGCCCCCGGTGAGCCCCGCCCGCCGCTTCGGACCCGTCGTGCTCCTCGCCTGCGCGATCCTCGCCATGTCGGGGCCCTGGGCCTCCTACCAGGCGACGAGCGACGTGGCCGAGCCCTGGCTGACCGCCCTCGGGCTGTCGCGGGAGGCCGCCGAGCTCGCCCACAAGGTCATCCGCAAGCTCGGGCACTTCACCGCGTACGGAGCGTTCGCCTGGGTCGCCTTCCGGGGCTTCCGCGGCGACGGGCCCGCCTCTCCCCGGCACGCCGCCCGTGCCTGGACCCTCGCGCTGGCCCTCGCCGTGACCGACGAGAGCCTCCAGTGGCTATCGTCCCTGCGCGGTGCGTCCGCGTGGGACATCCTCCTCGACGGGGCCGGCGCCGCGACCGTGCTCGCCGTGGCGGTCGGGCGGATCGCCCGCGGCCGCCGGGCCCTGCCGAGCCCTACGGCCGCAGGGACGTCACCCGGACCATGACCGACCGCGCTCCCTCGGTCCCGGGCACCGGGACCAGGAGGAGCAGCGTCTGGCGCTCGCCCAGGCCCGCCGTCCCCGTCGCGACCTCGGTCTGGTGGTGCGGGAGCGACACCGGCGGCGACTCGCCAGGCGTGCCCGGCACCCGCCACGTCTCGGTCCGGTCCACCCGGGCCAGGGTCGCGCGCACGTGCAGGCGCGCGAGCGCCGCGCCCACGGCCACGGGGCGCAAGGCGACCACGAGGCCCTCCTCCACGGTCCCGTTGACCGGTACCGTCGCCGTGGAGCCGTCGGCCCGCCGCACCACGCGGAAGTCCGTGACGATGGCGCGGGCGCGGATCGTCCGCGCGGTCACGAGCTGCGTGTGGCGCGCCGCCAGGCGGGTGTCGAGTCCGAAGAGTCCGGCGCCCTCGACCGACGAGGGGATCCGCGCGGCGAGCTTGCCCGCGGCGCCGGCCTCGATCGGGTAGAGCCGCTGCTCGGGCGTGGCCCGGATCCCGGCCTCCGCAAGCCACGTCACGGCCTGCTCGGTGGGGACCTCCGCCGAACGGACCTCGAGCGTCAGGATCCGCCCCTCGTCACGCGTCAGCGCCTCGACCTGGGCCTTGAGCCGCGCCTGCTCGAACGCGGGCAGCGTGGCGATCGCGCGCCCCTCCCGCACGAGGACCGAGCCGACGCCGGGTCGGATCCCCGCCTGCTCGCCGAGCCACCCCCCGAGGAAGGCATCGCGCGAGCCGCGGGCGGCGGAGGGGCCCGCGCCCGTCGCGTACGGCGTCGCCGGCCAGTCCTCCGGCGGCGGCTCGTCGAGGATCTCCGTCCCCAGGGGGCCGAGGTCGAGCTCCTGGGTCGTGGGCGTCGTGCTCAAGGGGTCGGGGAGTCGGGGGGGCGCGGGGGGCGGGATGTCGGGCTCGGCCTCCCTCTCCGCGTCGGGACGGACGCCGACGAGCACCACCAGGTCGGGGTGCGATCCGCCGCGCGGGTCGCCCGCGGCGCCCGTGGCCTCGAACGGGTTGCCGAGACCGAGGAGCACCAGCGCCCCCGCGTGCGGCACCCGCCGGTCGGCTTCCAGCGTCTGCGTGAGGAAGGTCGGGAGGCGCACCCACTTCGTCGCGCGGGGGGCGAGGCGCGCCCGGTCGGGGCGCCGCACGGTCGCCACCACGGAGAGGGCGGCCTCGTGCTCCTTGCCCGGCAGGTCCTCGGCGTACAGGTCGAGGTCGAGGCCGTAGGTGGCGTCCCGGTCGGGGATCTCGACGGGTGGCACCTCGCCCTCCGCGTAGAGGGGACACTTGTGCGTGGGCTCGCCCACGCGCAGCAGCGCGCCGTGGCGGCCCACGAGCCGCACCGTCGCCTGGGAGAGGAGCACGAGCTTGTCCGAGGAGGACAGGAGCAGGTCCGCCTCGGACATCCGGCGCCCGCGGGTCACGATCGCCGACGTGCTCTCGCCCGGTACCGCGATCGCGTCGAGGAGCCGCACCACGTCGGCGAGCCCGCCCGGGGCGGCGCCGAGGACGCGGACGTCCACGAGCACGGGAGCGGGCGACGCCGGGAAGCGCGCGACGAGCGCGTCCACGGCGCGCAGCACGCCGCTCGTGTGCTGGACGATGAGCAGGTCCTCGTACCGGTCGAGGAGGCGGTCGGCGCCGGCGAACGAGCCCGGCGCGAGCTCGTCGCGGACCATCCGCTCGAGCCAGCGGGCCCGGCGGAGGGGGCCGGGGCCCACGGTGGCGGGGATCCCCTTGCTCGTGAAGCGGTTGCCCTTCGCGTCGGGGGTGGGGTCGGGGGGGATCGCCGCGTCGTAGAATCGCACGGGGGCCCCGTCGTCGGAGCGCGAGGCGAAGATCCGTCCGAGGAGCGAGAAGAACTCGCTGCGCCACGCCTTCGCCGCCGCGGCCGCCTCGAGCGTGCGCTCCGCCGGGACGGTCAGGCCCTCGTCGAGGGCGATGCCCTTCTCCTCGCACGTCTTGAGCGCGCGCTCGAGGAGCATCACGAGCTCGCGACGCACCTCGGCCAGGTCGGCGTAGAAGTCGCTCTCGTCGATGCGGGCGATCGCGTCGCGGAACGCGCGGGCGGCGGTCGCGGGCTTGCCGTCGCGCAGGTCCTTCATCCCGGCCTTGCGCAGGGCGCCCACGACGCTCGACAGCCGGGCGTAGTCGACGACGCGGTTGCTGGCGACGAAGCGGATCGCCTGGCGCAGGAGCTCGCCCCGGTCGGCGTGGCCGCCGACCTCCTCGAGGAGCGTCGCCGCGCGGTCGTCGGCGGGGTTCTTCGCGAGCGCCTCGATGAGGCACGCCCGCGCCTCCTCGTAGCGCCGCGCCTTCACGTGGGCCTCGGCCGCGTCGACGAGGCGCGCGGCGGCGGCGATGCGGGCCTCCTGCTCGATGCGCACCTGCTCGGCCCGACGGATCGCCTCCGTCGAGCGCGCTTCCTCCTGCGCGGCGGCGGCCGCGGCCTTCGCGCGGGTGCGCTCCTCGAGGCGGGCCCGCGCCTCCTCCTTCGCGGAGAGCGGGGCCTCGGGGTCCAGCTCGAGGCGCTTGAGCGCCGCCATGGCGTCGTCCTCGCGGCCGAGGGCGAGCAGGCAGCGCACCTCGCCGAGCCTCGCCTCCCCGCGCGCCGCGGACGGCGTGGCCGGGTCGGCGGCGACCGCGGAGAACACGGCCAGGGCGGCCTTGGGATCTCGGGAGGTCTTTTCCAGGAAGAGCGCACGGGGGAGGGAGGGCGGCTCGTCGTCGGCCTGCGCGGGCCCGCGCGCGAGGGCCGTGGTCGCGACGAGGAGCAGGGCCGCGAGGAGGCGCCGCAGGAGAAGGGACGGGGCGGGGGCGGGAGGCATACGCGGCCGATGGTACCCGTACGGGGCGGAACTCAGGGATGGGGGCGTTCACGCCCCGGGCCGCCTCCCGGGGACCGCCGCCTTGCGTCACCTGCCACGGTGTTGGCGCGAGGTGTATACGTATGAAGACCATGACCGACCGGTTCACCCGCACCGACTACGACCGTCTCCCGGAGGG
>JAYTCP010000440.1:0-5475 GCA_043736435.1 Planctomycetia bacterium
GGGGTCCGCCTCTTCGTGATGGACGTGGACGGCACCCTGACCGACGGGTCGATCACCTACGACGAGACGGGCCGCGAGTGGAAGTCGTTCCACGCGCGCGACGGGCTCGGCGTGAAGCTCCTGCTCCTCGCGGGGATCGAGCCCGCGATCGTGACGGGACGTTCGAGCGCCGTGGTCGCGCGCCGCGCGCAGGAGCTCGGGATCCGGGAGGTCGTCCAGGGCGCCGGCGACAAGGCGGCGATCGTGCGGTCCCTGCGCACGGCGCGGGGCCTCGCGGCGGCCGAGGTGGCCTTCGTCGGCGACGACCTGTCCGACCTGCCCGCGATGCGCGACGCGGGCTTCTCCGCCGCCCCGGCCGACGCGGCCGCGGAGGTCCGCGCGGCCGCGACCTTCGTGTGCAGCCTCGCCGGGGGCCGCGGCGCCGTGCGGGAGGCCATCGAGACGCTCCTGCGACGGGACGGTCGGTGGCTCCACGTGCTCGCCGCCTTCGGGGCCGATCCGGGAGCGAGCGGGTGAAGCGCATCCTCGCCTTCCTCGTGCTGGCCGGCGGCGGCCTCTTGGCGCTAGCCGCGGCCACCGGCGGCTTCCACGGCACCTCCCGCGAGAGACCGAAGCCCGAGCTCACCACCTCGGAGGACGAGGCTCCGGGTGCCGCGAGTCGCCCGACCGGCGTGCGGGTCACCGAGATCCCCCTCGGACGCGGGCAGCTGCCGCCCGCGAGCGTCGAGCCCCTCGAGTCGCTCGACGTCCACGAGAACCAGCCGCGGACCTGGGTCGACCCGGTCACGAAGGAGAAGATCGAGCTCCCGTACTTCCCCGAGCTGTCGATCCACTTCACGGATCCGACCCCCTTCAGCGACGAGGCCTCGGGCGACGTGGGCGCGCGATGGCGCAAGGCCGAGGTCCTGATGTACCGCGACGTCACCTCGCTCTCGCGCGAGGAGGCCCTCGCCCTGCGCGCCACGATGGTGGCGGCCGGCGACGGCCGCACGCCCCGCGCCTCCTCCGAGGAGGACTCGGCCACGCGAGCCCGGTTCGTGCGCTTCGTGATCACCGCCGAGGAAGGCGAGGCGAGCCTGCGCACGATCCCGTTCGCGGGACGCGACCGCGTGCCCGAGGTGCGAAAGGTCGTCAAGCTCAGCAAGAACGTGGTCATCCGCGACCTCCTCCAGAACGCGGTCCTCAACGCCTCCGATCTGGTGATCGACCACGGCGCGGGGACCGCCGAGGGCACGGGCCCCATCGAGGTCGAGTCGCCGGCCTACCGCATGCGGGGTCGAGGCTTCCGCCTCGACCGCAAGGCCGCGCGCCTCGTGATCCTCGAGCAGACCGTCGTGGACGCCCGCCAGGTCGCGTCCGAGGTGACCGCCGGCCCCGTCGACTTCGCCTCGGGCACGTTCCGCCCCCGGATGCTGCGCGCCGGCGGCCCGGTGACCGTGCGGCGCCTCGCGGACGAGCACGGCGAGCCCTGGCACGAGGTGGCCCTCTCCGGCGGCGTCCACGTCGAGCTGGACGGGAACCGCACCCTCGACGCGAGGGCCGTGACGCTCCGCATCGTGCGCGCGAGCCCCTCCCGCAGGACGTCCGCGCAGCCCGCCGGCGCGGCGACGCGGGGCGACGCCGGCCTGCCGGGAGGCGAGGCGGGCGACCGGTGGCGTCTCTCCCGCATGACGGCGGACGGCGACGTCCTCGTGGAGAGCCCCGATGCCGCGGCGGCCCCCACCTCGCTGCTCTCCGCGTGGGGCCCGCGCATGGTCAGCGACTTCGCGTCGGGCGGACTCGGGTCGACCCGCCTCGAGGGCCGCTGCGGGGTCTCCTGGCGCGGTCGCCTCGCGCTGCCCGGCGAGGCCGCCGCCTTCCGCGTCGTGACCGCGACGTGCGAGGAGGTGCTGCGCTTCGGTCCGCGCGATCCCGCCGAGACCTCCCTCCCGCCGTGCGACGCGGTGCTCGACCTGGTGGGATCGGCGCGCGTCGAGGGCGGCGAGGGCGGGTCCGACCCCGATCCCCAGCGCATCGACGCCGACCGGCTCCGGGTCTGCCTGCGCAAGAAGGCTCCGTCGGCGAAGCGCCCCGCGGGCACCGACCCGACGCCCGGCAGGCGCGACGCCGTCGGCGCCGGTTTGGTCGCCATCGCCTTCTCCGCGACGGGCGAGGCCCGCCTCTCGGGCCCGCGCGTGCGCGGTCGCGCGCGGGAGATCCACGGATTCGACCTCGACCGGGACGACTTCCGCGTGGTCGCCTCCGGACAGGGCACCCTCCTCGAGATCGTGGAGAAGGACGCACCCGCGCGCACGTCGCCTGCCGCGGCACCGGACGACGTCGTCGCCCGGCGCTCCGCGCGCACCTGGATCCTGGAACGCATGAGCGCCGTGGGCGGCGTGAACGGCTCCTCGGCGGCCATCGGTGGCGCCGACCCGCTGCGCTTCACCGGCGACCGCTTCGACTTCGAGGGCACGACGGGAGGCATCCTGCGGGGTCGGGAGGAGTCCCACGCCTCGGTGGTCCTGCCCGGTTCGGGGGGTCGCGACGACGTGCTCGAGGCCCTCGTCATCTCGTTCGGCGGGACCGACGCGGAGCGCACGCTCCACGCGGAGGGCGGCGCGCGGATCGACCTCGCCGTGGGCGATCGCGGCCCGGGTGCCCCGCGCGCCGCGGCGCGCGGGGGCACGCGCATCGTCGCGCTCCGGAGCGGCTCGCGCATCGAGGCCGTGGGAAGCCGCGGAGCGGCCGGCTCCCGCGACGCGCGGGTCACGGTGACGCTCTCCGACGGGGGCAGCCTCGAGGCCCGCACGGGGGAGACGACCACCGACCGGATCGCGGGAGAGCGGATCGAGCTCGTGCTCGCCGAGCGCGTCCCGGCGCCGGGCGAGACGAGCTTCGGCGCCTTCGGCAGCCGAGCTCGCGACGACCTCCCCGGTGGTGCGCCCCCCGGGGACGCGGCGCCGACCACGGCCCGTCCGCGCGACGCCGGCAAGGGCGGAGCGGCCGGCCTCGGCGACGGCCGCTGGACGCTCCGGGCCGACCGCATGGACGTCGTCGCGGCGTCGACGGGCCGCGACCTCGAGGCCCTAAAGCGCCTCGTCGCCGTGGGTAACGTGGACGTGCGCAACCAGGGCGGCAGGTCGGCGGCGCGCTTCGAGGGCGGCAGGCTCGAGCTCGAGGGCGCGTCGGGCCACGGCGTGCTGATCGGTCGGGAGGGCGCGCGCGCGAAGGTCACGCTCGGCGAGGGCCCCGCCCCCCAGCGCCTCACGTCGCCGCGCATCGACTTCGACGTGGTCGGCGGCGACCTGGCCCAGGCGACCTTCGCCGCCCCCGTCTCGGGCATCGTGAATGGCGCCCCGGGCAAGGACGGACGCGTCGACCGGTACGGCATCGTCTCGGAGGCCGGGCCGCTGACCATCGAGCGCGGCGCGCCCGGCGCGGGCATGACGATCGTGCTCATCGGCACGGACGCCGTCCCCGTGCTCGTCGGCCGCACCACCCGCGACGCGAAGGGCGCCCTCGTCGGACGCCCCGTGCGCCTCTCGACGCCCAAGCTCACCCTGATCACCTCGAAGCCCCTCGGCGCGTCCGCCATGGAGCTCGAGCGCCTCACCGCGGAGGGGCCCGCGACCCGGGTCGACCTCGGCGAGGACGCACCCGACGCAACCCACGCCGTCGGCGACCTGCTCGTCTACGAGCGCGCGGCGTCGCGCATGACGCTCTCGGCGAAGGACCGCGTCGTGGTGGTCTCGCCGACCATGAACGGACGCGCCCGACGCTTCATGCTCGACCCGGCCACGGGCCTGTGGGACGTGGAGGGCGCCGAGCGCATCCGCGCGGAGGTGCCGCGATGAGCGTGCTCGCCTTCCTCGACATCGGCTTCAGCGAGATGCTGGTCGTCGCGTTCGTCGCGCTGATCCTCTTCGGGGGACGGCTCCCCGAGGTGATGCGCACCCTCGGCACGTCCTACCGGAAGTTCCGCCGGGGCATGGACGACATGACGCGGCAGGTCACGCGGCCCGACCTCGGCCTCGACCTGAGGAAGCTGGCCGAGCCGTACCGCCCCGTCCCGCCGGCCTCGACCAAGCCCCCGCCGCGCGTCGCCACCCCCCCGCCGGGTCCTTTGGACCCGCTAGCCCCCGATCCTTCGCCGGTGATCGCCGGCCCGGGGCCCGGCGTCGTCGCCACGGCCGAGGCGACCGCCCCGATCGCGGGCGTGCCGCCGCCGTCCTCGGCGGCGAGCGTTCGCGTCGAGGACGACACGCCGCACGTGTGAGGGCAGCCCACGGGCGGCTCTCCGGGCGGCATCTGGGACGGGAGGGAGCGCCGAGGGCGCGACTCCGCGCGCGTCAGCGCAGCTTCGGCCCCAGGCCCTTCGAGATCTCCTCCTCGGCGCTGTCGAACAGGCGCTGCCACGACGTGTCTTTGTCGGCGTCGACCATCTTCACGTGCTCGCGGAGCGCGCGGGCGATCTCGGGACCCTCGGACACGAAGAAGTAGAGGCTCGTGCCGAAGTGCCCCTGGAGCTCGTCGAGGAGCTCGCGCGTCGGCGGCTCCATGATCGCGAACGTCCGCGTGCGGCCGAAGATGCCGAGCGGGAGCAGCTGGTGGCGGTGGAGCACCTCGCCCGGGACCGAGCCCACCAGCTCCTTGTCGAAGCGGTAGCCCGAGAGCTGCTGCACCGGCAGCTGGTACTGGGTGGCGATCATCTTCGCGAAGTCCCAGGGCGACAGGGCCCCGGCCTCGAGGACGACGACGCCGAGCAGCTCGTTCGTCTCGCGCGCGCTCGCAAGGAGCTCGTCCATCCGTTCGCGCGTGGCGACGCCCTGCGCCACGAGGACTTCGTCGAGGGTCCGGCGGAGATAGCGGTCGAAGGGGTCCACGTGGGGTGTGCTCCGACGACCCTATCGGCCGACCCGCGCTCGAACCTGAAAGGAGGTCCAAGGCGGGTGCTCGCCCGGGGGAGCGGGGAGGGCGGCTCACCCTGGGGTGGCTACCCCGGAGGGGGGGAAGGCGCTGGCGGCTCGCCCCGGGGGGGGAAATTGGGGGCGCCGGGGGCCGAGCCCGGCGGGCGGATGGGCGCCCCGACGCCGGGGGCCGGTGGGATCCCGTCCGATGTCGAGCCCGTCAGATGTCGAGGTTCGTGACTTCCATCGCATTCTGCTCGATGAACAGGCGCCGGGGCTCGACGGACTCGCCCATGAGCAGCCCGAACAGGCGGTCCGTCTCGGTCCCGTCGCCGATGTGGATCTTGACGAGCGTGCGGCGCTCGGGATCCATCGTCGTGACCTTCAACTGGTCCGGGTTCATCTCGCCGAGACCCTTGTAGCGCTGGACGTCGACCCCGCGCTGGCCGCCCTTGCGGACCTCGATCAGGAGATCGCGCAGGCAGGTCACCTCGACGGGCTCGACCCCCTCGAGGACGTAGCGCCCGATGGGCTTCGGGGCCTTCGCGACCGCGGCACCGCCCGCGGGAGCCGGCAACGGGGCCCA
>JAYTCP010000441.1:0-2855 GCA_043736435.1 Planctomycetia bacterium
CCCCTCCTCTCCGGCGCGCGGGTGCGTCCGCTCGAGCGGGGCGACCTCGACGAGGTCGTGCGCATCGACGGCGAGCACACGGGCCGGCGGAAGGGCGCATGGTGGCGCCAGTTCTTCACCGAGGCGTTCGCCGAGGGGGAGCAGGCCCGGCGCATCTCCCTCGCGCTCGAGGCGGACGGGCGCGTCGCGGGCTACCTGCTCGGCGACGTCCGCGCCGTCGAGTTCGGCTCCGAGGAGTGCGGCTGGGTCTTCGCGATCGGCGTCGAGCCGACGTGGGCCCGCAAGGGCCTCGCGTCCGCGCTCCTGACGGAGGCCGTCCGCCTCTTCCGCGAGCGCGGCGTGCGGCGCGTGCGGACCCTCGTGCGCCGCGACGACGTCCCCGTCCTCTCGTTCTTCCGCTCCAGCGGGTTCGTCGGGGGCACCTACACGCAGCTCGAGCTGCCCATGGGGGAGGATGTGCCGTGACGCAAGCAAGCGCCGTGGGTCCCGTGCAGGTCGAGCACCTCGACGGGGGCGCCGTGTGGCGCGTCGTGCTCGGGGGGTCGAAGGGGAACGTGATCGACCGCGCCCTCGTGGACGCGCTCACTCGGGTGGCGATCGACGCGCGGACCTCGCCCGACCTGCGGGCGATCGTGCTCGAGGGCGACGGGGGGCACTTCTCGTACGGCGCGAGCGTGCCCGAGCACCTGCCGGCAGAGGTCGCCGGCATGCTGCGCCGTTTCCACGACCTCTTCCGCGCCATGCTCGACTCGGCCGTGGTGTGGGTCGCTTCGGTGCGCGGGCGGTGCCTCGGCGGCGGGCTCGAGCTGGCGGCGTTCTGCCAGCGCGTCGTCGCGCGCCCGGACGCCGTCCTCGGGCAGCCGGAGATCGTCCTCGGCGTGTTCGCCCCGGTGGGCTCGGCGTTCCTCGCCGAGCGCGTGGGGCGCCCCGGGATGGAGGACCTGTGCCTCACGGGGCGCACGGTCACCGGGACCGAGGCCCACGCGATGCGGCTCGTGGACGAGCTGGCCGACGATCCGACCGCGGCCGCGCTCGCGTGGGCGCGGACGCACCTGGTCCCGAAGTCGGCGTCGAGCCTGCGCTACGCGGTGCGGGCGGCGCGCCGGGGGCTCGCCCAGCGCTTCCTCGCCGAGGTGGACGAGCTCGAGCACCTCTACCTGGACGGCCTGATGTCCACGGAGGACGCGGTCGAAGGGCTCACCGCGTTCCTCGGGAAGCGGGCACCCGCCTGGAGGAACCGATGAGCGTCTCGGCACTGAAGGACCTCGTCGCAGGGGCCGACGCCCTCTACCGCGACTACCGGCTCGGGTCGGTGCGCGCGTGGAAGGAGCGGACCGGCGGGCTCGCCATCGGGCACATGCCCGTCTACGCGCCCCGCGAGGCGCTGCACGCCATGGGCATCCTCCCCGTGGGGATCATGGGGGCGTCCGACGACCTCGAGATCATCCGCGGGGACGCCTACTACCAGTCCTACATCTGCCACATCCCGCGCAGCACGATCGAGCTGGCCCTGAACGGCAGCCTCGACCCCCTCGACGGGATGCTGTTCCCGGCCATCTGCGACGTCATCCGCAACCTCTCCGGGATGTGGAAGATGATGTTCCGGGACAAGCTGGTCCGCTACCTCGACGTCCCCCAGGACTTCGACCGGGCGCGCGGCGCCGCGTTCTGGCGCGGGGAGATCGTCTCGCTGTGCGCCGAGCTCGCCGAGCGCGGCGCGAAGCCCCTCGAGATGGAGGCGCTGCGCCGGTCCATCGCGGTCTACAACGACCACCGCCGGGCCGTGCGGGGCCTCTACGACCTGCGCAGGGACGAGCCCTGGAAGGTGCCCACGGCCGAGCTCTACCCGATCCTGCGAGCCGGCCTCGTGATGCCCGTCGAGGAGCACCTCGGCATGCTCCGGTCCTACCGGACGATGGTGGAGGCCGACGCGACCCGCCGGCCCATGGACCTGGCGCGCGTCGTCCTGGTCGGCTCGTTCTGCGAGCAGCCGCCCATCGGGCTCATCAAGACCCTCGAGCGGTCGGGCTGCTACATCGTCGACGACGACTTCGTCCAGATCCACCGCTTCATCGTCGGGGACGTCTCCACGGTCGGCGACCCGCTCGACGCGCTCGCCCGCGCCTTCACGGAGCACGCCATCGAGCACCCGACGAAGTGGTGCGAGAAGGAGAAGGGCGCCGACCTGGTGGACCGCGTGAAGGCGTCCGGGGCGGGCGGCGTGCTCTTCTGCGCGCCGTCGTTCTGCGACCCCGCGCTCCTCGACCAGCCCATGGCCGTCGCGGCCATGGACCGCCACGCCATCCCGTGGACCGCGTTCAAGTACAGCGAGAACACGGGCCAGTTCCAGGTGATCCGCGAGCAGGCGGGCACCTTCGCCGACTCGATCCAGCTCTGGAGCACCGTCTGACCATGGCCACCCCCGTCGCCGCGAAGAAGGATGCCAGCCAGGACCGCCAGAAGCGGATGATGGCCGACCACTACGGTCGGCTCGCCCGCACGCACCTGACCGGCGAGAAGAACTGCTACACCTACGTCCCCGGGAACCTCACCGAGCTCCTGCGGACCTTCGACCTCCTGCCGGTCCTGCCGGAGATCAACGCCCTGCAGTCGGGCATGCGCGGGAAGACCCGCGAGTACATCGCGGCCGCGGAGAGAGAGGGCCACTCCGAGGACGTCTGCGCCTACGTCAAGAGCGACATCGGCATGATCTCCTCGGGGAACGTGGGGCCGACGGGCGAGCGGCTGCCGCCCCCCGACCTGCTCCTCCTCTCCTACACGGGGTGCTTCACGTTCCTCAAGTGGTTCGAGCTGCTCCGCGAGAAGTACAAGTGCCCGATCGTGATGCTCCACGT
>JAYTCP010000442.1:0-2549 GCA_043736435.1 Planctomycetia bacterium
GGCGGCGGCGTCGCAGCCGCGTCGGGCCCGGCGCCCGTCGCGTCTCTGGGACGGTCACGCTGCGCGGCGGATCGTCGCGGATCTCGCGCGACGGTTCCACACCCGACAGAACGTATGACGTCGTAATACGATTTCTATTGGCGTAACTTGTTGCGGTGAATGGGCTTAGGGGCTCGACCGGCATTCCCTTCGCGATGTCCCTTCCGCGCCCGGTACCCTTCCCCCCCTTTCGTCCTGGGGTTCCGTCTTCCGCGCCTGCCCTCCACCCTCCCGGGAGAGGCGGCGGAACGCGATCCCCCCCGAGGTGGTGCCATGCCGAAGTATCTGGTGACCGGTGGTGCGGGCTTCATCGGAAGCAACGTCGTCGACGCCCTGCTCGCCGCCGGCGACAAGGTGACGGTCTACGACGACTTCTCCACGGGCCTCAAGAAGAACGTCTTCGACTGGAACCCCAAGGACGTCAAGGTCGTCGAGGGCGACGTGCGGGACGCGAAGTCCCTCGCGAAGGTGGCGAAGGGCTGCGACTACCTGCTCCACTTCGCCGCCATCCCCGGCGTGACCCGGAGCGTCGAGGACCCGGAGACGACGCTCTCCGTGAACGTGATGGGCACCATGAACGCCCTCCTCGCGGCGCGCGAGGCGAAGGTGAAGCGCGTGATCTTCGCGTCCTCCGCGGGCGTGTACGGCGAGAGCCCGGTCCTCCCGAAGGAGGAGACCATGCTCCCGACGCCGTTCTCGCCGTACGGCGCGAGCATGCTCGCCGGCGAGGACCTCGCCCGCGTCTTCTACACCACGTACCGCCTCGAGACGGTCTGCCTGCGCTTCTTCAACGTGTACGGCCCCCGCCAGGACCCCTCGAGCGAGCACAGCGGCGTCGTCGCGCGCTTCATCCACCACGTCCTCTCGGGCAAGGTGCCCGTGATCTACGGGGACGGGAAGCAGTCGCGCGACTTCACCTACGTGAGCGACGCGGTGGACTCGATCCGGCTCGCGTGCACGGCGCCCAAGGCCGAGGGCGAGGTCTTCAACATCGGCACGGGGAACCGCGTGACGGTGTCGGGGCTCCTCAACATGCTCGGGACCCTACTCGAGCGCGAGATCGTCCCGACGTACGCGGAGCCGCGGCCGTCCGACATCCGCCACAGTCTGGCGGAGGTGACGAAGGCCCAGGAGGTCTTGGGCTTCCGGCCCCGCGTCAGCATCCAGCAGGGCCTCGTCAAGACCCTCGCGTGGTACCGGCGCACCCTCGGCAAGAACATCAAGCTGACCATGCCCCGCCCGACCGGCGCCAACCGCGACACGGGCGAGTAGGCGGAGCGGCTCCGCTCCGCCCCGACCGCGGATAGGCTCGGAGCCTGTGAAGAAATCGCCTTCGCTCGGTTTCCGGTGGGCGATGCCCCCCGGAAACCCGCTCGGCGGGCGGACCCTCCCCCACGCCGGCCTCGACACGAGGCCTCCCCCTCCTCGGCGCCTGATCGGCGCCGGGGGAGGCAGCCGTCGATCTTTCCTCCCGCGCTCACTCCGGACGGCCCTCCGACCGATGTTTGCGAGGGCGGGAGGCGGCCTCGCATGAAGCGGATCCTGATCAGCGGCGGCAGCGGGATGCTGGGCAAGGCCCTCGTCCGCGCGTGGACGGGGCACGCGATCCTCTTCCCCGTGTCGTCGAGCCAGCTCGACCTGCGGGACGCGGCGGCCGTGGGCGACGCCGTGCGTCGGCTCGCCCCCTCGGTGATCCTCCACACGGCGGCCTACACGAACGTGGACGGCGCCGAGTCGGCCCCGGAGGACGCGGCCGCCGTGAACGACCGGGGGACGGCGCACCTCGCGGTGGCGGCGGCGGCCTGCGGAGCCACGCTGGTCTACGTCTCGACGGACTACGTGTTCGACGGCACGAAGGGCGCGCCGTACGTCGAGGACGACGCGGTCAACCCGATCAACGTCTACGGGCGCACGAAGCTCGCGGGCGAGGGCCATGCGCGGGGCGTCCCGCACCACCTGATCGTGCGCACCCAGGGACTCTTCGGTCGGGACGGCAAGTCGTTCGTGGCCTCGATCCTCGCCGCGGCCGACGCCGGCCGCGCGATCTCGGTGGTCGACGACGTGACCACGGGCGTCACCTACGCCGCGGACCTCGCGCGCGCCCTGCGCCGGCTCGTCGAGGTGGAGGCCGAGGGCACGTTCCACGCATGCAACGTCGGCGCGGTCGTCTGGAACGAGTTCGCGCGCGCGATCCTCTCCGAGGCCGGACGCGACGACGTCCCCGTCGCGCGGACGTCGTCGGCCGCCTCGGGGCGCGCCGCGAAGCGGCCCGCCTGGTCCTATCTCGACACGTCCCGCTACGCGGCGGCGGTGGGGGACCCGCTGCCCCCGTGGAGGGACGCCCTGCGCCGCCACCTCCGCGACGTCCTGCCTCGACCGGCCGGCGCCTGACCCGGTGACGGAGCCGGCTCCCGAGCCCGAGGCGGGCGCGCCGCGACCGCGCCCGTGGTGGCGCACGTCCAGGCTGCTTCCGCCCCTCGGGGCGGCCCTGCTCTGCGTCGCGCTCGGCG
>JAYTCP010000443.1:0-2747 GCA_043736435.1 Planctomycetia bacterium
CTCCAGGTCCGCGTCGTGACGGCGGCCGGCCCCGAGGGGGACGTGCTCGTCCGGCTCGTCGAGCACGTGCGCGACGAGGGCGCCACCCACGGGCTCGGCCCGAGCACACGCACCGACATCGACGGCATCGCCGACCTGACGATCCCCGAGGACCTGCCGGGGGACGTGTCGATCGAGCTTGCGAAGAGCGACCCACGAGGCTTCCGACACACGTTCATCCCGCTCGAGGTCGTCCTCGCGGCCGGGACCCTACCGGCCGAGGTGGTGCTGCCCCGCGGAGGATCGCTGACCGTGCGCGTCGAGGGACTTCCCCCGACGCTGCGCCCGCCCTCGGTGGAGGTGCGGTTCGTGCCGCCCTACGGCGAGGGGCTCACCCTCTTCTCCGACCTGCGGGCCGTGCCGTCCGAGGACGGGAGCCTCTTCGAGAACCGCACCCTGCCCCGTTCGCACCGGATCCAGTTCGCGGAGGACGGCTCCGCGACGCTCGCGCGCGCGCCCGCCGACCACGCGCTCTGCGTCGACGTGCCGAACCCTCCGGACGGGTGGATCGTCGAGTGCGCGGAGTGCTCCGGGCCGCACGTCGTCGCGCGCGAGGGCGAGGTGCTGCGCGTGCCCGAGGGCGTGCGCTGCGCGCTGAACATCCGCTTCCGCGAGGCCCCGCGCGCCCGCGCACGCGTGCGCACCCCCGATGGCGCCCCCGTGGCGGGCGCCCTCGTCACGTTCGGGATGAGCACGGGGCCGGAGGGGGTCCGTCTCTTCAACACCTCGGGGACGACCGACGCGCAGGGGGAGGTCTCCATCGCGCTCTGGACGGGCAGCCGCCTCCCGGACTGGATCCCGGAGCGGCTGGTGGCCGTGGCGTACCAGGCGGGACGCCGCGCCGCGGTCGTCGAGGTGCCCGGCGCGTGGTACGGCGCCGAGATGGCGCTCGTGCTCGAGCCCGAGCGCGGCGGGCGCACGGGCGTCAACGGGACGCTCACGCTCCAGAACGGCCGTCCCGCGACGGGGATCCCCCTGCGGCTCACGTCGGCCTCGCCGTGGAACGGGCACGTGGCGCTGCCGACCGTGCGCGCCATGACGGACGAGCGCGGCGGCTTCCATTTCACGGTGTCCGACGACCTGCTCGACGTGCTCGGGCACGGCGGCGCGGGTCTCGCTGTGCGGGTCGACGCCGAGCTGCTCGAGGGCACCCCGGCGGACGCGATGTGGCGTCGCACGCTGCGGAACCTGCCGCGTGCCCTGTTGGTGCCGGAGACGGTCGGCGGCGGGGGGCTGCCCCCCAAGAGGCTCTCCGCGAGGCTCGAGCTCCCGCCCTAGCGGCGCGTGTCGGAAGTCTTGCAGCGCTGCGGGCGTACGGCGCGCTGGCTGGGGGCGCTCGGGCAGCTTCCTCCTCCTCGCGCACAGGAGTACGCGTTGTCGTCGTCATGTGCCCTCCGCACCCCATCCAGCGCGCCGCTGGGCTGCGGTCGGTTCCCCCGGCCCCAGGCAGCGGATCCTCCGGCGGGCTCGGGTGGTCATCCGCGGGTTGCTGCAGGACGTCCGGGACGTAGTGCTAGGCCGGGCGGAGCCGGCGCTACTTGCGTCCCGCCACGCCGGGCTCGCCGAGCGGTCGACGCCAGATCGGGCCGTCGGCCTGCTCCGTCTCCACGTCGCCGCGGAGCTCGAACCCCGGAGGCGGAAACGTCACATCCACGTCGGGCTCGAGGACGCCCTCGGCCTCCCACTCGCGTCCCGCGGCGTCCTTGTAGAAGCCGCGGTGCCCCGAGACACGGTCGATCCGCGGCGTCGCGACGATGGCGACGACCTGGGCCGAGAGGGCGGGATCGACCCCCGTCGGACCTCGCACGAAGAGGGCGCGCCCGGTCTTGTCGACGCGGTGGGCCCGGAGCACCTCGAGCCGGTACCCCGGCAGCTCGAGGTACTCGCCGTCGCCGTCGGTGCGGGGGGTGCCCTCGAGCAGCCCCGCCCGCGCGAGGTCGGAGAGCCCGCCGAACTCGGCCGTCCCGTCCCCGTCGGCATCGAGTCGCTTCCCGTCCCGGAAGCGTCGCTCTGCATCCCACACCGTCCGGACCCGCTCGCGGGCGGTCGTCTCGACGTCCCGGGCAGCCGAGCCGTCGTCGTAGGCCCGCGAAACGACGAGGGCCGCGGTCCCGGCGACGAGGACCAGCGTGAGCTCGAGGGGTCCGAAGGCGAGGGAGCGCCAGCGCGGGGGCATCGGGAGGAGAGCCTACCGGGACACCGGCACCACCTCCACGCCGGGCGGGTCGAACCGGGGGGGAGTCGCATCCGTATACTCCTTCCGTGGCCCGCGTGGATGACCTCCCGGGAGCCCTTCCCCCGCGCGCGAGCGCCGGGACCGGGTCGACGTTCGCCCCGCCGGCAACCGCCCGGCCGCGCGCCCCGTCCCGGGCGGCGCCCTCCCTCGACACCACGCTCGACACGCTCGACGCGCGACGGGGTGCGGCACGTCGGGACGTCCGGCTCTCCATCGCGGCGGCCCTCGCACTTGGGCTGCTCGGCCTCCTCGACAGCCTGCCCTTCCTCTTCCTCGCCATCGCGGTGGGGCAGCTCCTCCTGGCCGGCTTCGCGAAGCGTCGGTCTCGGGACACGCCCTTCGGCGCGATCCGTGCACAGCCCACCCCGCTTGGCCGGTTCGTCTTCCCCGCCACGTGGGCGCTGGTGCTCGGCGCGATCTTCGTCGAGTCTGCCCCGTTCCGTTGGCTCGCGGTGCTGCTGTTCGCGGGGGC
>JAYTCP010000444.1:0-5661 GCA_043736435.1 Planctomycetia bacterium
GCGTGCGGCACGCTCGACGTAGGCGTCGACGCGGGGATCTCGGCTGCCCATGGAGCGCTCCGTGGAGAGGCGGGCCGACCCGAGTGTACCGCGTGCGCGCTCCTCCTCGGGGCCGAGCCTGCCCGGCGTGAGCTCGACGCATCCGTCGGCGCTTCGCGGGAGGGCCGGGCGTCCGGGCCCATGCCGACGCAGGGCCGCCCCCGGGTCCATGGGATCCTGTTCGCGCGGGGCGCCCCACCGGGCGAGCCCTCGCGAGGAGGACGGCGATGACCCCGCGACTCGGTACCTGGCTGGTCGGCTACGGCGCGTTCCTGATCGCGGTCGGCGTCGCGGGCTACCTGTCGAATCCCGAGAAGGCGGCGACCGCGCTCCTCTCGGGCGGCACGTTCGGCGCGCTCTCGATCGCGTGGGGCCTGCTCCTGCGGCGAGGTCGCGCCTGGGCGGGAACGGCCGCCCTCGTGACGACCGGCCTCTTGAGCCTCGTCTTCGCCTGGCGCGCGACGGCGGGCTGGCTGGCGGTGAGCGGCGGCCACCCCGAGAAACGGGTCGCGGCGGCCCTCGTCACCGCGATGCTGGTCGCTTCCGTCGCGACGGCGGTCGTCCTCTGGCGGGGAATGCGGCGCGCCCGAACCACGGGCGCCCCGGCAGGCTGAGCGGGCGGAGTCGGCAAAGCAAGGGGAGAGCGACCGCCGGACGGACCTGGGAGCCGGACGAGACGGATGCCCCGGCGACCCGAGGAGTCGGGAGGGGGGAGGTTGCCGCTCTACACCCCGGCGTTTCGGCATCTAATGGAGCCCTCCCCCGCCCCGGAGCTCCCCCGTCATGTCCCGAACCCCCCCGGCGCTCCGGCGCTTCGTCTTCGCGTCTCTTCTCCTGGCGCTCCCGCTCGGAGCGTGCGGGGGCTCGTCGGGTGGCGGCGGAGGGGGCGGAGGCGGAGGCGGCACGCCGCCGACGGCGCTCATCTCGGCCCCGACCTCGGGCGTCATCGCGCTGCGCGGCGACCTGGTCCCCGTCACGTTCACCGCGAACGACGACGGGGCCGCGCAGGTACGGCTGGTCGCCGACGTGGACGGCAACTTCGGCACGACCGGCGACCAGACCACCGTGTTCGGGCCGGTCCTCGATGCCAACGGGGCTTCGACCCAGGTCAACGCCCTGACGCAGCCGCTCGCGCCGGGCGCGTACACGCTGTTCCTGGTCGTGGACGACGGATTCAACCCGGTGGCCACGGCGACGATGGGCGGGTCCTTCGTGGTCTTCGCGGGCAGGGCCGGCGTCTCTCCGACGCGCAGCACCGCGTACGGCGTGCAGAACGATCGCATCGTGCTGACCGTGGGCGAGAGCGAGAACGGGCCGCCCGCCAGTCTCAACGGCGACCTCGACACCGCCGACGGCGTCCTCGGCACGCTCGACACCCTGACCGGGGCTTTCACCCAGCATGCGACGAGCATCGACGTGACCGGCGTCGACCTCCAGGGGACGGCGCGCCGGATCGAGTTCCTCGGTCCGTACGCCTTCCACTCGACGCGGGAGGCCGACCAGAGCGCGTTCATCAACGGCGATCCGGACCAGACCGACGTGATGACCAGCTTCTACGAGTCCACGACGCCGGCCGTCACGACGCACGTCTACGGCGGCCTCACCCCGACCGGCCTCCTCGGCGCGAAGTCGATCGGTCGCCTGGTGGAGGCTCAGGAAGGGGTCGGCGGCACCATCCGCAACGGGGACGGCGACACGATCGACACGGTCATCGCGCTCCTCGACGCGAGCACCAACACCCTCACGACGATCCCGTACGCGGTCGTCCCGAACTCGGTCGTCCATCGCGACGGAGCCCGGTTCGCCTACCTCGCCTCGGAGGCGGGCCAGGGGGCCGACCTCAACGCCGACGGCGACGCCACGGATGCCTTGGTCGTCCTCGCCGACGTGCTGGCGCCCGTCCCGTTCCTGGGCTTCGCCGGCTTCGGCCCGCCGCAGCAGGGGCGTGGGGTCCAGCCGGGTGCGGCGTTCGCCGTCTCCTCCACCGGCCGCCTGGGTTACTACGTGGACGAGGCGACCACCGGCCTCGACGTCAACGGCGACGCGGACCAGGTCGACCACGTGCCGGCGATCTGGTTCAAGCCGGGTGTGCCTCCTCCGGGCGTCGAGACCCTACCCGGGCTGGCGGCGGCCACCCTCCTCGAGTCGGGGAACAACACGCGCCACGCCTTCTTCCTGTTCAACACGTTCGTCTACACGGCGATCGAGCTTCTGGCGTACTCGCCGCCCCAGGGCGACAACGGGGACAACGACGTGGCCGACCAGGAGATCCTGCGGTGGACCTCCACCGGGACGCCGACCCTCACGGCGGTCCTCAATCCGAACCTCGGCGTGCCGTTCACCACCCTGACGGGCCTGGCGCTCGACGGCGGCAGCCTGGCGCAGGTCGCCCCGGGTTGGCTTGCCGCGGTGGTCCAGGAGAGCGCCAACGGAGGCCTCGACCTGTCCGGCGACGGCGCCATCGGATCGGCGCTGCTGCTGATCGACTGCACGGGCGCCGCGCCCGTGGTCCATAACACCGGGTTGACCACCGCCGCCAACGGGCGGATCCCGGTCACGGGGATCGGCAGCACGACCGGCGTCGTGGTCTCCGCGCCCGAGTCGGTCAACGGGATCCTGAACGGCGACGCCGATGCATCGGACACACTGGCTCTCTTCATCCCCTTCGCCTCTCCCGGCACGCCGATACAGCTCGCGAGCACGGGCGCCGTCGACGCGCTCGTCGTAAATGCGCGAATCGGGCTCACCGCCAGCGAGACGCTGACGGGCGTCGACCACAACCTCGACGGCGACACGTTGGACTTCGTCTTCCGGATCGTGTCCACGTCCGCCATCGTCGAGTTGGGCGGGCTGACCTGCGCCCCCACGTCGCGACCCGCGGCGGCCGTCGGCGGATCCCTGTGGGCCTTCCTGCGCAGCGAAGCGGCCGAGGTGCGCGACCTGAACGGGGACGGCGACCAGTTCGACGTCGTCGTCGGAGCCTGGAAGCCGTAGACCCGGGGGGGCCGCCTCCACACGGTCGGGGCACTCCTTCGATCCCGATCGCCTCGCGCCGCCGCGGCCGTGGATCCGGGGAGTTCGGGACCCCGGGGGTTCCGGAATGCTCTCCCGGGGCGGTACCAGTAGATTGTGGGGCTCCCCCTCGCAGGCCCCGCACTCCGGATCCCCCCCCATGCGCACGCCTCTCGTGCTCCGAGTCTCCCTCGTGGCTGCTGCCGCGCTCGCCCTCGCCGCGCCGCGGGCGCGCGCCGACGACGCGATCGACCTGGTGGACGCGCTCGAGGACACGGCGCTCACGCAGGAGTCGCGCGCCCAGTTCGAGGAGGCGCTCGCCACCTTCCGCAAGGCCTTCGCGCAGGCGGTCGCGCAGGCGAAGGAGGCAGGCTCGGAGGAGGTGCGGGACCGCAACCGGGCGGTCGCGGAGGCGATCCTCGAGAAGATCGAGTCCACCACCGAGGCCGCGACGAAGCACGGCGAGACGGAGAGATTCCTCGAGGGTGTCGACCGCGAGGCCGCCGGCCCCGTCCTCGGCGGCGGCGTGGACTGGCTCCGCGGCAGGATGCGTCTCGCCCTCGACGACCCGGACGGGGCCCGCAAGCTCGCCGACGGCCTCGGGATCCTCCGCCGCTGGTGGGTCGTCGGCCCCTTCGACAACGAGCGCGGACGCGGGTTCGGCGTCTCCTTCGAGCCGGAGAAGGGCGTCGACCTCGGCGCGACGTACAAGGGCAAGGACCGCGCCGTCGCCTGGCGCGCCGTGCCCGTGGACGCCCCGCTCGGCGACGTGAACCTCGACGCGATCCTGCGCCCGAGCGACCAGGCCCTCGCGTACGCGGTGGCGTTCGTCCGGTCGCCGGTCGCCGTCGCGGGCGCGATCCGCCTCGGATCGGACGAGGCCGTGAAGGCGTGGTGGAACGGACGCGAGGTGCTCTCCCGCGACGTGCGCCGCCCGATGGCCTTCGACCAGGACGTCGCCGGCGTCGCCGTGGAGGCGGGCTGGAACGTCCTGCTCCTCAAGGTCTGCGACCAGACGGGCGCCTGGGGGTTCCGCGTGCGGCTCACCGCCGCGGACGGGACGCCCCTCGCGGGCCTGACGACCGCGGGCACCGACGAGGAGGCGAAGGCCGCGCTCGCCGCCGCGCCGAAGGCCGCGCCGTTCCAGGGGGAGCTCGTGGAAGGCGGCCGTCGCTTCCTCGAGGACGCCGTGAAGCGCGCGACGGGTCGCGGCGCGCGCGACCTCTTCCACCTCGGCCTCCTGCACGCCCGGAGGCACTACGACACCGTCTCGGACCGCGTCGCGGAGCACGTGCTGAAGCGGGCCGTGGACCGCGATCCGAGGAACGCCCTGCTCTGGGCGCACTTTGCCGAGGCAGCCGCGCCGCCCACGGAGATGGCCGTCGAGGTGGAGGAGAACCGTCAGCGCGCCGGCCGGCAGAGGACGGTCGAGCTCGACCCGCAGAACGCGGTCGCGTGGCGGGCGCTCGCCTCGTACTACGCGACGGCGGTGCACGAGCCGGAGCGGGCCGAGGCCGCGATCCGCCGCGCCCTCGAGATCGCCCCCCGCTGGGCGGAGGCCCGGCTCGAGCTGGCGGGCATCCTCGCGTCGCGCGGGCTCAAGGCCCAGGCGGAGGTCGAGCGCAAGCGCGTGGTGGACGACCAGGAGGCGGCGGCCGCGTCGGTGTCCGTGGGGAGCGCCCGCGCCCAGGCGCTGGCGGGCCGAGGGCTGTCGGGCGCCGCGCGGGACGCCTGGCTCGCCGTCGCGAGGCTCGATGCCCGGCGGACGGGCGCCGTGCGGGCCGCGGCAGACCTCGCCGCGGCGGCGGGCGACCGGACGGCGGCGCTCGCGCTGCTCGACCGCGTGATCCGCGCGGCACCCTACGACACGGAGGCCCTCGCGCGGAAGGCGCAGCTCCACGAGGGCACCGACGATTGGGCCCCCGCCGAGGAGGCGCTCCGCCGGGCGCTCTCGATCGCGCCGGAGGACGAGGGCCTGTGGCAGGCGCTCGGGCGCGTGCGGTGGAAGGCCGACCGCCGGGAGGACGCGATCGCGGCGTTCCGCGAGGCGCTCCGCATCAACCCGCGCCTGCAGGGCCTCGAGCGCTACCTCGAGATCCTCGACCCGTCCGCCGCGCCGTTCGAGGACGAGTACCGCGTCGAGGTCGGCCCGCTCGCGGAGCGGGCGCGCGGCCGGCCGAACGAGGAGAACGACGGCTGGCTGACCGTCCTCGACCACACGGTCACGCGCGTGAACGTGAACGGGACCTACAGCACCTACGCCCACGTCGCCGCGAAGATCCTGACGAAGGCGGGGAGCCGGGCGTGGCAGCGCTACGCGCCTCCCCTGCGGGGCGAGGCGCTCCGCTGGAAGGTCGCGCGGGTGGTGAAGGAGGACGGCTCCGTCGTCGAGGCGAGCCGCCGCGGCGGGAGCGCGGAGTTCCCGCCCCTCGAGCCGGGCGACCTCGTCGACGTCGAGTGGCGCGGCGACCAGCGCGAGCAGACGTTCTTCGGGGACTACTTCGGCACGGTCGAGTATCTCGCCGACCAGGTGCCGATGGTCCTCGGGCGCTACACGCTGATCACGCCCGTGGAGCGCGCCTTCTACACGCACACGCGCAACCTCGACGT
>JAYTCP010000445.1:0-1638 GCA_043736435.1 Planctomycetia bacterium
GTCGCGCACGTCGGCCCACGGCAGCTGGTACGTCGCCCTCAGGTGGATCTCGGGCCGGAGGTCGCGCGAGAACGGGTCGCGGAGGAGGATGGCGAGCGAACTGCGAAGGGTATCGAGCGACTGCGAACGGGACACCCAGTCGAGCGGCCAGAACTCGCCCTTGAAGTAGATCGAAGGGCCACGCGCGGGGTTGAGCCCGAGATTCACGGTGAACCGGACCGCCGGGCTCGGGGGGTGCTCGTCCGGGCCGGGGTCGCCGGCCCATGGCACGTCGACGACTGCCAGCTCGCGCTGGTAGTGGGGGAAAGGGCGGGACGCGGGCGTCCAGGCTCCGACCTTCCAGAGCACCGCATCCGGCGGCGGAGGGACCCGGGCCGACTCGCGTCCGCACGCTACGAGAAGTGCCGCGAGTGCGGGGATGGCGAGCTGACACGCTCGACGGCTCAAGTGGGAGGTGAGGTCCATCGTGCGCCCCCGACGTGCGCCGACGTATCCTACACGTTCATGAGGTCGATCATGGCCTGTCTCCGGCGTGCGCCCCCGACGACATCCTTCATGGTCGTCGCGTTCCTCGCGGCGACGCTCAGCCTCTGGTTCAACGCGATGTTGCATCGAGCCGTCATCGCCCCGGAGTGGACCTTCAGCGTCCCCATCCCCCTGGAGATCGTGCTGCTCGCGACGTTCGCCCTGGTGTTCGGGGTCTGGATCTCGCTCCACCTCCTGGGTCTGGTCGGGAGCGGCACCGCGGCAGGCTTCCGCCTCGTCCTCCTGGGCTTCGCGGCGCGCGTCGCCTCCGACCTCCTATTCATGTACGCCGTGACGGACGGGGACGCCGCCGGACTGGTGTACCGCGCGCCCGATCCGGCCGGCGGCGCGTTGTGGCTCGTGCGCAACGGGAGCCTCGTCTGCTACGGCTTCGGGCTTTCCCTCGTCGTTCTCTCAACCGCCGTCGAGCTGCGCCGCCGCACGCGCACCCCGGCCTGGACCCGGCCCGCGGACTGACGGACGAGGGGGGTCGATCAGGGGGCAGCCGGCGCAGCGGCCAGCATCGGGAGCGGGCTCCTGGACGCCCCTGGACTGCGGCGATGGAGACTCGCTGTTTCGTATCGCAGTTGGGCTCCACACCCGGTGACTGCTGTCAACTCACGGCCTCTCGGCGCAGAGGGCGAGAGGTTGAGAGGCCGGGCGAACCTGTCGCGCGCGGCGGAGAGAGAGGGGCGTCGACGTGAGGTACGCGGGACCCCTCGGACGGCCGTCGTAACCCACGCCGCCATCGGGGCCTACATGGCCCTCCGGCGGGGTCTCTTCGCGCGCCTCTCCCCCCACCGCCCCCCACCCCCACCGGTTCGTCGGAAACGTGGCTCCCCATGCCCCGCGCTTGTTCGGAACGTTCTCTCCCTGGGGCACGGAGATCCGCATGGCGGTCGTGACCGGCTCCACGATCATCGGCGGCTCCCTCCGGCGGGGAGGCGTCGGAGCGCCGCCTTCTGCTCGGCGTTGGCGATGCGCCGTGCGGCAGCGACAAGAGTCGGTCGCTCGTAGTCGGCGAAGTCGGTGATCGCGCGATCCACCTCGCGAGCGAACTCCTCGCCCGCCGTCCCGTCCGCGACGCACCGGAAGTACGCCGGCAGCACCGCG
>JAYTCP010000446.1:0-1607 GCA_043736435.1 Planctomycetia bacterium
GTGGCCGACATCGTCCGCGACGGCGTGGATCCCGGCGTCGAGGCGCGGCTGCGAGCCGAGATGGGCCCGGTGCTCGCAACGCCCGGCGCGTCGGCCGAGACCGAGGCGCTCGCGGGCCTCCTCTCCGAGCGCGGGGGCGACCGGGCGACGGCGCGCGCGCAGTACGACTCGGCCCTGCGCCGCGGCGCCGACCCCGTCCCGGTCGACCGCCATCTCCGCCGCCTGCTGCTCGCGGAAGGCCGTCGGAGGGAAGGACTCGCGTACCTGCGTCGCTCCGTGCCCCCCGAGGTCGTCATCGACCCCCGAAACCTCCGGCGCGAAGCCTTCACCGCCCTCGATCGGGCCGCCGCGCGGGTTCCGGACGGCCCGGCGAGCTCCGTCCCGGCCGACGCCCTCGCCGACCTGGCGGAGGCCCTGGTGGGGGTGGGAGCCCTGGAGGATGCCCTGGCGACGCTTCCGCCCGACGGACCGCCGCGCGTGCGCGCGCTCGCGGGCCGGCTCGGCGCCGAGCTGCGCTTCCAGTGCGCATTCCGCGAAGCGGTCGAGGAGGGCTACCGCGCGCCCGCCTCCGGGAAGACGCCGCCGTCGCTCGACGCGCTGCTCGCGCGCCTCCGAGCGCTCGCACGCGAGCTCCTCCCGGCCGAGGAGCAGTCGGCGTTCGAGGGCACGCAGGGACGGCGCACGGTGCCATTCCTCGGCACCTGGCTCGACCACGGCACCGACACGTCCTCTCCGCTCGTGGCCCGGTTCCGCCGGCTGGGCAAGTACCTCATGCTCGGCCAGCGCGAGGGGAACCCGCCGGAGGCGATCCTCCTCTCGATCGCCTCCCTCACCCGGGCGCAGGAGATCCCGACGCAGGGGCTGCGTCTCTCGCACGACGTCGCCGTGGGCTACGACCGCGAGATCCGCGCGCTCATCGACTTCCAGGGCGGCAGCCTCTCCGGCGCCGCGCTCCCCGACGGCGTGTGGCTCGACGCCGACGCATCCCGCCGCGAGGACCACCAGATCCGGGCGATCCGGCGCGCCGAGCCCGCCTTCCTCGGGCGGATCGCCGCCGCCGGACGCGAGCCGCCCGCGCCCGACGGAGAGGAAGGCCCCTTCGCCCTGGACGACCCGAACGGGCTCGCGTCCCGCCTGGCCCTCCGGTATGCGCTGCGCGCCGGCGACGACCCATGGGGGTCGTTCCACGTCCTGCGTGCCCATGAGTTCGGCCACGTGCTCGACCTCGAGCGCCACCTGCCGATGGTCGCGAAGCTCCCCGCCACCGTGGGGCTGCTCGCCTCGGAAGGCTTCGCCATCCCGCGCATCGAGGCGCGGCTCGAGGGTCGGGCCCAGCTCGCCGCGGTGCGCGACGGACGCGACCCCGACCTCGCGCTCATCGACCTGGTGCGTGCCCTGCCCCTGGTCGAGCGCACACCCGAGGCCCACGAGCGTGGCTATCGATCGGTCACCGAGGCCATGGTGCGCTGGCTGCACGCGAACGCGCACCGGTTCCCCGCGATCGACCCCACGAGGAAGCTCCTGCCCCAGCTCGACCGCCTGACGCCGGACGAGATCCGCGCGATGGGGAATGCCGTCGCGGCCCAGGGATGGACGGTTCGCTGAGA
>JAYTCP010000447.1:0-2320 GCA_043736435.1 Planctomycetia bacterium
TCCTCCTCTTCGGGTCGCTGGGCAAGCCCGCCAACGAGACCTTCCGCGCGCTCTTCTGCGACACGTTCGACGTGACCCTGTCCGCGCTGACGCCCTACCAGCGCGCGCTCGAGCTGCTCGGCGAGCGCGGCGGCGAGTCCCTCTCGGCCCTCCGCCACGCCGAGTTCGGGACGCCCTACGAGGCGACGACCCGCGCCGCCGTGCTCGGGCTCTCCGCCCCCGCATCCCGCATCTCGAACCCCCTCTCGACGGAGACCCTCCGATGATCCGCCGCATGGACAAGGCCGTCGACGAACGCGGGGGCATGGACTGGCTCGGGCCCGAGTTCCTCACCTGGATGTGGTGGCGCGCGAGCGTGGACCCCGAGTTCCTCCGCAAGGATGGCTCCTCGGTCTACGTCCATGTCGACGAGTTCCTCGAGCTCCGCGGCGAGCGCGCCGCCGCCCGCAAGACGACGCTGCGCGCGGGCATGCCCGGCGCCAGCGCCGAGGGCAAGGTGGCGCTCCGCAACGGGAAGGTGGTCACGGCCGCCCGCCTGCTGCTGGCCCGCGGCGAGGAGGAGACGGCGCTCACGCTGCGCGCGGAAGACTTCGATCTCTCGGCGGTGCGCCTCGCCGCGAGCGAGATCAACGAGCCGGAGGAGCGCCTAGGCGCGTCCCTGTCGTCCGTCCGGCGCCTCTACGAGGACCTCGACTTCTGCTTCGCGGCGTTCCTCGAGGTGCGCTGCACGAACCGCTGGGAGGCCGAGCTCGAGAGGCTCCGGGCGTGGGCCGGCGCCCCGAGCGACGAGGAGCGCACGCTGACCTCCTCGCCGTCGTAGTGCCTCGCGGCAGGGAAGGGGGCGCCCCGTGGTAAGGAAGGGGTGGACCCGCTCCTCGGCCACGGGTCGCGAGGAACGGCCCTGACCCGCGTGCACCCGATCGGCGTCCTCTCGATGGCGGCCCTGTGCGCCCTGGTCGGCGGCTGCGTGCCGGCCCACCGGCACCGGGCCGCGCCGGAGCTCGCCGCGTTCTGCGCGGCGTGCGCGTGCGCCGCGGAGCCGGTGGCTCCGCCCGCGCCCGCCGCCGACCCCTTCTTCGCGGACGTTCCCGATCTCGCGGCCCTGCTCGCGCGCGCGGACGCCGAGGCTTCGGTCGTCGCCGTGCCGCGGTCGATCGACCTCGAGCCAGTCCTGCCGAAGGCCGTTGCGGCGCTGCGCCGCCGCTACGAACGCGTCGAGCGTCGCGACGTGGGGGCGTTCTATGTCCACGTCTCGGGCTATCGCGTCGCGGCCTCCCCCGCGCGCTGCGCCGACCTCCTGCTCGACGTCGCCGCCGAGAAGGCCGCGCTCGACGCGGACGAGGCCGCCGATCGCGGCACGCGTGCCGTCGGCGGCGACCGGGCCCAGCGGATGGCCCTCGCGATGCTCGAGATGGGGGAGGGCCCTTTCACGTGGGACTTCCGCTGGGAGTTCGAGGGCGTGCGGCGCATGCGTCCCGACGGCAGCATCCTCCTGCGGTACGCGATCGTCGACGGCGCCGCGAACCAGCGGGTCTCCGTCTTCTCCGGCGTCGCGACGCTGGTCCCCGTTCCGGGCGGCGGGACCGCCGTACGCGAGGCTCTGGCCATCGCATCGACCGTCTCCCCACCGTTCTTCCTGAAGTCGAAGGCGCGCGCCGAGGTGGGCAAGATCCTCACGCGCCGCGTCGAGCGCCTCGCCGCCCGCATGCACTAACAAGAAGTCTCTGAGACTTCTTGTTCGTGGTCCGGGCCTACTTCGGGCCGGCCTCGTCGGGGGTGACCCAGCCGTTGCCGTCGCGGTCGAGCTTGCGCCACTCGTCGTCCCCTCCGGAGAACTCGGCGCGGGAGAGCCTGCCGTCGTGGTCGCGGTCGAGCGCCGCGAACAGGCCGCCGAAGCCGCCGCCGCCGGGCGGCGTGGGGCCCATGCCGTCCCGGCCGGGCATCGCGTGACCGTCCGGGGTCGTCGGCCCACCGGGCTGCCCGGGCTTGCCGGGCTCTCCCGGCTTGCCCGGCCTCTTGCCGGCCATCGCCTCGACCTCGTCGGCCGACAGGAAGCCGTCGCCGTTCTTGTCCATCTGCTGGAACGTGGCGTCACCGCCGGGGAACTCGTCGCGGGCGACCTTGCCGTCCCCGTTCTTGTCGAAGCGCTGGAACATGCGCTTGCCGCCCTTGTCGCCGGGCCCGCCGGGACCGGCACCCTTCATCGCGGCCGTCATCTCCTCGAGGGTGACGGCGCCGTCACCGTCCTTGTCGAGGTTGGCGAAGCGCTCGGGCGCGCCGGGGAACTCGTCCTTCGTGACCTTGCCGTCCCCGTTCTTGT
>JAYTCP010000448.1:0-2522 GCA_043736435.1 Planctomycetia bacterium
TGAGGTCCGCCCTCCGCGGCGGAGGTCCCCGGATCGTTGGGGCGCCGGGGCGCGGGACCTACAATCCGCGGACCGCAGGACCGGTCGCGGGCGGCGCAGGCCCCCGGGTCCGGTCCCGTGTCGTCCCCTTCTCTCACCATCTCCGGCTGCGCGTCCCGCCGCGACGGCCGAGCCTCCGGGAGCCCCTTGTCCGACGCCCACCGTTCTCCGGTCTCTCCGCCGCCCTCGCAGGACGCGCTCCCCGCCCAGATGGCCCCCACCGCCCTGAAGGCGCTGCGGGTCACCCTCGACCGCCAGGACGCCTGGCGCTTGACGACGCTGAACCTGATCGCGTCCGAGAACGTCCTCTCTCCGGCCGCCCGCGTCGCGCTCGACTCCGACCTGGTCCACCGCTACGCCGAGGGGCATCCGGGCGCGCGCTACTACGAGGGGACGCGGTTCGTGGACGTGATCGAGGCGGAGGCGTCCGCGGCCTGCCGTCGCGTGTTCCGGTGCGGCTGGGCCGACGTCCGCCCGATCTCGGGCACCGTCTCGAACGAGGCCGTGTTCTCCCGGCTCGTGCCCCGCGGCGCCACGGTGATCGCGCACAAGGTCGCCACGGGCGGCCACATCTCCCACGACCGCATGGGCGCGCTCGGCAAGCGCACGGACCGCATCCTCCCCTGGCCCACGCTGACGGACGGCTACCGGATCGACGTGGCGGCAGCCAAGGACCTCCTGCTCGCGGAGAAGCCCGTCGTCGCCGTGCTCGGGCGCAGCCTCTTCCTCTTCCCCGAGCCCGTCGCCGAGCTCTCCGAGGCGGCCCGCGCCGCGGGCACGCGTCTGCTCTACGACGGCGCCCACGTGCTCGGGCTCATCGCGGGCGGCCGCTTCCAGGACCCGCTCCACGAGGGGGCCGACGTCCTGATGGGCTCCACGCACAAGACCTACTTCGGCCCGCAGCGCGGCGTCGTGCTCACGCGGGGCGACGACGAGGCTCTGCGCACCGCGGTCGACAAGGGCGTCTTCCCCGGCAGCTCCAGCAACCACCACCTCCATTCGCTTCCCTCGCTCCTCGTGGCCACCCTCGAGATGGAGGCCTTCGGCGCCGCGTACGCCGCCGAGGTCGTGCGCAACGCCCAGGCGCTCGGGGCCGCGCTGTCCCGTCGCGGCCTCTCCGTCGCGTGCGCCGACCTCGGCTTCACGCAGAGTCACCAGGTGGTGCTCGACGTCGGCGCGTCGGGCGGCGGACGCGAGGTGGCGGCGCGCCTGAGCGCCGACGACGTGATCACGAACATGAACCTGCTCCCGGGCGAGCCCGGGAAGAGCGCCATGAACCCCCGCGGCATCCGCATGGGGGTCCAGGAGCTCACGCGCTTCGGTTTGGGGACCGCCGAGATGGAGGAGGTCGCCCGCCTGCTCGACGAGGCCATCGTGCACCGGAAGTCCGTGGCGCCCGACGTCCACCGCCTGCGCGCGCGCTTCCCCACGATCCGCTACGGCTTCCAGGCGCAGGACTTCGCGCGCTGACCGTACCGCGGCTATTTGATCGTCGTCGACTCGGACTCATCGGCCAGGGGGACGCCGCCGGTGGTCTGGATCACCGCGCGTGCCTGGACGAGGTTGCTCGGCGGTGCGGCCAGCGCCTTCACCCGGATGACGATCCTCAGCGTCTCGTCGGGCGCGAGGGCGAAGCCGGTGGTCTCGGCAGACTGCCCCTGGCCCGTGACCTTCACGTCGCGCGTGGCCTCGCCCCCCACGAACTCGAGCTCCTTGGGCAGCGAGAACACGACCTTCAGATCCGGCGTCACGCTCGAGCCGCCGTCGTTCTTGACCTCGAGGAGGTACTGGTTCTCCTCGCCGACGAGGAACATGCCCTTGTCGACGCCCTTCAGGTCCTGATCGGTCATCGACGAGCCGATGGCGGGCAGGCCGAGCACCTCGACCGTGCACGCACAGTTCGCCGCGGCCCAGCCGATCAGGTCGCGGGCGCCGCCGAGGATCCGGCACACGCCGCCCGTGTCGCAGAGGAACGTGCCCGACAGCTCCTTCGTCTCGCCCGGCTCGAGGCGCTCGACGACCGTGCTGACGGGCGAGGGCTGGCCGGCGGGGACGTGGGCGCCCAGGTCGCCGCGGATCTGGATCGTCACGTTCGCGAGCGGGACGTCGCCGGTGTTCTTGACCGAGACCGTCGCGGTGAAGGGGTCGCCGATGGTCACCCGGCCCGGCGTCGCCTTGCACGAGACGTCGAGGTCCCACTTCTGGCACACCTGCTCGGCGGCGACGGGGCGCCCGGAGACGGCGAGGACGGCGGCGGTGGCCATGGCGGCGAGGAGGCGAATGGGTCGCATGACGGACTCCAGGGGGCGCGGGGGGCCCGGGCGAAGCGAGGAATGTACCGGCGATCGGTCTGCCTTCCGTCTCCCGTCGCAGCGCCGCGCACGACGACCTCCCGGCGCGGGAGGGCGCGGGAAGGCTCCACCACCCGTTCCCCCCCCTGCCCCCCGAACCCCCCGGTTCCCCCCTGCCGGTGGTAGCGTGCC
>JAYTCP010000449.1:0-2865 GCA_043736435.1 Planctomycetia bacterium
GTCAGCAGGATCGAGTGGATCACGGCGACGCCGTCCCCGCCGGCTCGGCGCGCACGATCGCGCGCGTGCCCTCGACGCGCACGACGCGCACCGCGCTGCCCGCCTCGATCCAGCCGCCGTCGCTCCCCGCGTCGACGACGCCGCGCTCGAGCGTCACCCGGCCCGAGGGCCGCAGGTCGGTCGCCGCGCGGCCCACCTCGCCCGGCACCGGGGCGACGTCGCCGGGGAGCGTGGCGGCGCCCGCGGCCAGGCCCGATCCCGAGAGGAGGAGGTGCCGGTTGGCGAGCGGAAGGCTCGGGAAGAGGCGCGCCAGGAGCAGGAACATCGCGCCCGCGATCCCCATGGCGAGGAGCATCTGCACGAGGAAGTCGCGCGCGGACGCGAACGACAGCGTGCCCGCGCCCGAGAGGCTCGTGCCCGTGACGAGGAAGAGGAACCCCGTGGACATGGCGATCAGCCCGAGGACGCCCGCGACCCCGAAGCCCGGCAGGACGAAGACCTCGATCCCGAGCAGGACGGCGCCGAGGCCGACGAGCAGCCACGGGAAGCCGTTCGCGAGGTCGGCCGTCGCCGAGACGAGCACGAGCAGCACGAGGGCCGCGGCCCCCACGAGCGTGGTGGTGCCCACGCCCTGGAACAGGGTGAGGACCACGCAGAGCGTCACGATCCCCGCGAGGATCCCGACGAAGCCGAGGAGGAAGCGGCCCACGCGCTCGGACAGCGTCATGGAGACCTTGACGACCTTCGTCCCGGCGCCCCCGAGGACGGCGAGCAGGTCCTCCTCGGTCATGAGGTGGGGGCGCAGGAGGAAGCCGAGGTTGCGCGCCTCCAGGGAGCCGAGCGTCAGGACGCGGCCCTTCTCGATGACGACCCCCGTGCGGGTGAGGTCGGACTTGCGCACCCCGGCCACGAGGTCCTCGTCGCGGGCGGAGGCGAACTCGCCGCCGTCGACGAGGGTCGAGCGCACGTCGCCGATGCGGCGCACCTCGATCACCTCGAGGCCCTCGCTGACCATCTTCTCCGCCAGCAGCGAGGGCCAGCCGTTCGCGTCGGACAGCCTCCGCACCTTCGCCCGGAGGAAGGTCTCGATCTTCTCCCCGGCCTTCACGATCCCGGCCTCGGTCTGGAGGATGGGCTGGCAGTCGCCGATCGTCGCGTCGCGGCCCATGACGATCTCGTCGCAGGCGAGCGCCAGGAGGGTCGCTCCCGACAGGGCCTCCCGGCCCACGAAGGCCACCGCGTGGATCGTCTCCGGGAGCGCGAGGACCGCGTCGGAGAGCTCGAGCGAGGGGCCGAGCTCGCCCCCCGGCGAGTTGATGCGGAACACGATCGCGTCCGCCCCCTCGTCGAGCGCCGTCTCGAGCGAGCGCATCACGTAGGCGGCGAGCGCGCGGTCGATCCCACCCTCGACGTCGATGACGTGGATGCGGGTCCGCCCCGTGACCTCCGCGGCGTCCCCGGCGCGGACCGGGTCCGCCCACGACAGCAGGGCTCCGACGACGGCGAGCGCCGCCACCGCGAGTCGAGAGAGGCGAGCCGGGAGTGCCGAGGTTCCCCGCATGGGCCGGATCATACGGGGGGGGAGGGGGCCTGGCCCAGGGGGGGCCGAGCACCCCAGGGCACGGTCAGCGGATCGCGCCGAAGGTCTGGAGGCTGCCGAGGGATGCGCCGCTCGAGCCGAAGCCCGTGGCGAGGTCCACCGTGCCGCTCACGGTCACGTACATCTCGGGGCCGCCGCCCTCCGAGGCGACGAGGACCACCGGGCCCAGGGTGCGGCCCGACGTCGAGACGAGGTTCGTCGTGCCGGCCAAGAGCTCGATGCCGAACGCCGAGGCCGCCACGACGTCGGAGGGCAGGGCGATCGCGTAGATGCGCCCGGGCTTGGCAGGGAAGGCCAAGAGGTCTCCGAACCCGGTCGCGACGAGGGTGCTCCCGTCCGAGGAGAGGGCCAGCCCGGCGACGTTGCCGCCGGGGCCGCCCGCCTCCGCGGCATCGATCGGGATCGGGTTGTGGAGCCCGCGCAGGACCGCGACGCTCGTCGGATTCACGTTGTAGCTCTTGAGCCCGTCGATCCGGAGCGCGTACACCTCGCCGCGCACGGAGGACGCGAAGTAGGCGAGCGAGTGCCCCACGGCGTCCGTGCCGAGCGCCGGCCGGCACGCGGACAGGCCCACGAGGCCGAGGTCGAAGGTCCCGAGGAACGCCATGGATTCAGAGTCGTACGCCTCGACGCTCGACGCCGTCGTGGGCACGAGCGCATACGACGCGTCGTAGCCGGTGGTGCCGGCCACCGTGACGAGCAGCCGGTCGGGGGCGAACGAGGCGCTCACGCGCGAGATCGCCACGGGGTTGTAGCCCCGCGTGGTCCACGTCTGCGTGGCGAACGCGCCTGCCGGGCGGACGGACACGGGCGCCGCGCGCCCGACGTCCACGTCGAAGACCTGCACGGTGCCCGGGTACTTCACGGCCCCGTAGGACGGCGCGCCGAACACCAGGTTGCTCATGGCGACGTAGAGGCGCCCGCGCCCCGCCTCGGTCGGCACGAACTCGAGGCCCTCGGCGCCCGCCTGCGTGAACGTGTTGCCGGGCACCGCGACGCCCGTCGAGTCGAGGTAGGGGCCTCCGCCCGGGCCGACGGCGTTGGCGAGATCGACCACCTGGGTGAGGGTCCCGTGCTCGGGATCGAAGACGACGAGGTTCGAGCACGGGGGGGCCGAGTCGCTCCCGCCCGCGTTCACGAGCACGAAGCCGAGGTTCGGCGCGACGATGGACAGGTCGTTCAGGTAGAAGCCGAACCCGATGGGGGCGTTGGCGTCCCCCGGCATCCCGTTGGCGTCCACGAGATCGCCCGCCGCCAGGCTGAGG
>JAYTCP010000450.1:0-6907 GCA_043736435.1 Planctomycetia bacterium
AAGCGGGGGATCACCACCGGGCGGGGCCGTCCGCGGGCGAAAGGGCGGCCCCACGCGTCGCGGCGGTACGCTCTCCCGGCGCGGTCCCGCGCTGGAGCCTGCCCGTGCCGAAGCCCCCGCCCGCACCGGTCGACTTCGTCCTGAGCGAGCCCGCGATCGAGCTCGCGCAGCTCCTGAAGGCCGTCGGCGCATGCGACTCCGGCGGCGCGGCGAAGCACCTCGTCCAGTCCGGCGGGGTCCTCGTGAACGGCGCGCCTGAATTGCGCCGCGGCAAGAAGCTCGTCGCCGGCGACGTCGTCTTCGCCCGCGGTCGGTCGTGGCGCTGCGTGGCCGGGAAGAGCCACGGCGGAGCGAGGCCTCCCGCGTAGGGCGCGGGGCGTCGGCGCCCGCGCCGGCTCAGCCGGCCCCGCCCGGCTCCCCGTCCCGCTCCCCGTCCCGCGTGGCCGCGCGGCCGTCGCCGCCGTCCGCGCCGTCACGCGCCCTCGCCCGCGGGTGCGCGGCGTCGTAGGCGCGCTTGAGCGACGCGAGCGTCAGGTGCGTGTAGACCTGCGTCGACGACAGGCTCGCGTGCCCGAGCATCTCCTGGACCTCGCGCAGGTTCGCGCCACCCTCGAGGAGGTGGGTCGCGAACGAGTGCCGCAGGGTGTGGGGGCTCGTCCCCGCGGGGAGTCCCGCCGCGAGCACGTGCTTGTCGAGGATGCGGGCGATGCCGCGGGTGGTGAGCCGGCCGCCGCGAGGGTTGAGGAACACCGCCGCGCGGTGGATGCGCACGCGGGCGCGCGAGGACGCCGCGAGGTAGGCCCGGAGCGCCAGCACGGCGGGGCCGCCGAGGCCCGCGAGGCGCTCCTTGCGGCCCTTGCCGCGCAGGAGGGCGGTCCCCTCCTCGAGGTCCACGTCGGCGAGATCGAGACCCGACGCCTCGGCGACGCGGGCCCCGGTCGAGTAGATGGTCTCGAGGAGGGCCCGGTCGCGGAACGACGCCCAGTCGGCCCCCTGCGGCGCCGCGAGCAGCCGCTCGACCTCGCGCTTCGACAGCACCTTCGGCAGCGGCCGGCCCCGCTTGGGCACGCGCAGGGCCGAGGCGGGGTCGAGCCCGATGCGCCCGTCGGCCACGAGCCACCGGAAGAACGCGCGGATCGCGGAGATCTTGCGCGCGACGCTGCGCACGTGGAGGCCCCGCTGCGTCAGCGACGAGAGATGGCGCCGCAGCAGGAGGAGGTCCACGTCGCCGACCGCGACGGGGGCCTTCTCCTCCAGGGTCGCCGACAGCTCGACGAGGTCGCCGGTGTAGGCCCGCAGCGTGTGCGGCGACAGGTCGCGCACCGTGCCCTGGTGATGGAGGAACGCCTCGACGTCCTCGAGCATCGACCGCTTCGAGCTCACCGCGCACCTCCGGACGGGACGCAGAGGACCGCCTCGGAGAGGGCCCGCCCCTTGTCGAGCGTCTCGACGCGCTCCGCCTCGGGATCGCTCCCGAGCGTGATCCCGCCGCCCACGCGCCAGCTCACGCGACGCCCGGCGACGCAGATCGTCCGGATCGCCACCGCGAGGTCGAGGTCCCCGCCCTCGTCGAGCCAGCCGACGGCGCCGCAGTACGGTCCGCGGCCCGCGCCCTCGAGCTCGTCGATGGCGACCATGGCCTCGACCTTCGGCGCGCCGGTGACGCTCCCGGGCGGGAACGCCGCCCGCACGAGGTCGAGGCCGCTGCGTCCGGGCGCGAGCCTTCCCGTGACCACGCCCACCGCCTGGTGGACGGTCGCGTAGCGCTCGAGGCGGCGCGCGGTGGCGACCCGCACGGTGCCGGGGCGGCAGGTCCGCCCCAGGTCGTTCCTCGACAGGTCCACGATCATCGCGAGCTCCGCGCGGTCCTTCTCGCTCGCCTCGAGCTCGCGCCGGCGCGCCCGGTCGGCGCGCGGATCGACGCCCCGCGGCCGCGTTCCCTTCATGGGGCGCGTCTCCGCGCGGTCGCCCCGGAGCGCGAGGAATCGTTCGGGGGAGGCCGAGAGGATCGCGCGCCCGCGCCCGAGGTCGAGGAACGTGGCGAACGGGACCGGGCTCCGCGCGACCACGCGCTCGAAGAGAGTGGCGGGATCGAGGGAGGTCGTCCCCTCGAAGCGCTGGGAGAGATTGGCCTGGAAGAGGTCTCCGCGCCGGATCCGCCGCTGCACGTCCCGGACGAGCGAGCGGTAGCGAGCCGGGCCGACGCATGCCCGCACCGCGTCCCGCGGGGACGCGACGGTCCGCGATGCGGGCCCGGGCCTCGCGCGCAGGCGCGCGCGCAGGCGTGCGATGGCCGCGCGGGCCTCGAGCCGCGTCGCGCCCGTGCCCGCGAGCCACGCGCGCCCCGACGGGTGTTCCCAGGCGAGGACGGCGTCGTACCTCGCGAAGGACAGGGCCGGGAAGCCGTCGGGCGCCGTCCGCGGCGGCGGCAGGGGTTCCAGGAGCTCCCGCAGCTCGTAGCCGAACGAGCCGATCCACCCGCCGGCGAACGGGAGGCGGGGTCCGATCCGCGTGACCACCGACGGCCAACGCGCGGCGAGCGCGTCCCATGGATCGCGTGTCCGGCGCCCCTCGGGCCCGGTGGGGCCGAAGGGCCGCGAGAGCGAGAGCCGCTCCGTGGGATCCGACGCCAGAAACGACCAGCGGGCGAGGTCGGGTGGCCCTCCGGCGGCCCATCGAAAGGCGACGTGGGGGCGTCGTCCCAGGCGCCGGAAGGCCTCGAGGGGCCCGGGGGCCCGAGGCAGCGGGATGACGACCGCAACCAGCGGCGGAGGAGGGGGGCGCGGGGGCACGGGGCCATCCTACGGGTGGGGGGGGCGTGGGGGCTCCCGGACGGTTCCCGGAGGGAACGAATGGCGTGGGGTTTGCGTCCATCCTCCCGTCCGCTCCCCCTCGAGGAGGCATCCCACCGACGCGAGGGTCCCGGGCGGTCATCCGTCTCGCTACAATCCACGGCCCCCGGCCGAGGAGTGTGCCATGTCGCGTCCGCTGCGTTTCCCCTTCCCGCCCTCGCTCTTCGTCGCGGCCCTCGTCGCGTCCCTGTCGCTCGGATCCTCGGCGTCGGCATTCGCGGGCGACGAGCCCGTGCCCCCGAAGGCACCTGCCGAGCCCGTCAAGCCCGCGGACCCGAAGCCCGCGGAGCCGCCCGCTCCCGCTCCGACGCCCCCCGCCCCGACCGAGCCCGAGAAGCCCACGGACCCGAAGCCGGCCGACCCGGCCGTGCCCCCGCCCGCGGACCCGAACGCACCGGCTCCCGCCGTGCCTGAGCCGGGCGTGGACAAGGACGCGGTCACCCTTGCCGACGCCCTCCAAGAGCTCGTGCGCCTGAAGGAGTACCTGAGGAAGCCGAAGTCGGACAACCAGGACATCATCGCGGCCCTCGAGGCGAGTGCGAAGGCGTACCGCCACGTGACGCCGAACGTGCCTGCCGCCGACCCCGTCGCGCAGGCCGCGTTCGAGAAGGAGCGCGAACTCTTCTGGAAGCAGGCGGAGTCGCTCTTCGTCGACGCGTTCGAGCTCGTGCGCGTGCGACCGAACACGGCGGCCAACGAGCGGGACGACGTCAACGTGAAGGCGGTCCAGATCCTCGGGACGACGCGTCCTCAGGTCACGAAGGCGATCACGGACGTGCTCGAGATGAAGGTCTTCAAGACGAGGCTCTACACGCCCCCGACCACCCTCTACGACGAGGCCTTCAAGGCCCTCGGCACCCTGAACGACCACAAGGTGGGCCTGCCGTACTGCCTCGACTGGATCAAGTACGACAACCAGCCCGTCGTGGTCGACCGCGTGAAGGCCGCGTTCGAAGCCTTGGCCCTGTTCAAGGACGTGAAGGGCGGCGTCCGAAAGGTTGCGGTAGAGAAGATCATCCGCACGTTCTCGGGCGTCGAGCGTGGCGCCGAGGTGAACAAGTCGAAGGAGGACCAGGCGCAGAAGCGCGTCTGGGACAAGATCAAGCCCGCCGTGATCAAGGCTCTCCAGGTGCTGGCCCATGAGCCCAAGGGTGCGGATGGCAACCTCCTCAACACCGTGAGGGCCTTCGAGGGCTGGTTCCGCGACAACGACAACCCGCGCAACCCCGCGTGGGCCGACGCGAAGCCCGAGAAGTCGGACAAGCCCGAGCCGGCGGCTGGCGGCAAGTGACACGATCCCAGGTAGTGGCCGGGTTCGACCTTCAGGGGCCCCGACCGGCCCCGCGGCCGCCGCATGCCTGATCGGATCGACCGACGCTGGGACTACGAGCGGGCCCCCCTGGGGCCCGCCATCGCCCTCGGCCTCTGCACCGCGATCGTGGTCTTCACGGCGCTCTTGGCCGCGACGTCGTGGGGGCGCTCCCGAGGCGCCCCCGCGTCGTCGCCCGAGCCCCTCGCCGGCGTCTCCCGCGAGGTCGACCTCTGGGTGGGCGAGCTCGCCCCCGGCGTGAAGGCGATCCTCGCTTCCGAGTGGAACCAGCCCGACTGGGACGCTCGCCACGATGCGACGCTCAACGACGGGCTCGGGCTCGTGGGCAAGGACCGTCTCGCCTACTACCAGCTGCTCCTGTGCAATACGACGGAGGCGATGGTGACGGTCCCGGTGCGCGACGGGGCGCTGTCGCTCGTCGGGAAGGACGGCACCGCGCTGGCGATGCGGAGCCTCTCGCCCCTGCTCGGGGGCGCGGGCGTGCCCTTCGCGCTCGACTCTCCCCAGGTCGCGACCCTGAGGGCGCTCGGAGGCCACCTTCCCGAGGTCGCGCTGCCTCCGGGCCGGATGACTCGCCATCCGGTCGCCTTCGCGCGCCGGGTCGCGCTCGGCGAGCTCGCCTCCGTCGCGTCCGCGGACGGTACGCCCTTCCGCCCGCGTCGAATGCTCGAGCCGGTCTGGGCGGGGCTCCTCCACTCTCCCCGCACGTCCGATCTCCGGGATCTCTGATGCCCCACGCGCCCACCGGTAGCGCCTCCGAGCGGGTCGACGCGTCGACGGAGGGCGAGCGCTTCCGTCGTCCCGAACGGCCGGCGACGCCCCACGGCGATGTCCGGGCTCCGCAGCCCCACGAGCGCGATCCCGACGGGAGCTCCGGGGAGGTCCGGCTCGCGGCGCCCGTGAGCGACTCCTCCGGACGCAGCATCGAGCCCCTGGCCGCGCTCGCCGCGGCGTTCCAGGCGAACGCCGACGCCCTGCGCCGCTCCCAGGACATGCAGGCCGAGCTCGGGCGGGCGCTCCAGCGCGCCGACCGCAGCGAAGTCATGATCCAGTCCACGGGCGTGCTCAACGAGACGTTTCGGGGCCTTACGTCGGTCCAGCGTGCGCTCCTCCAGCGCGTCGAGACGGCCGACAAGGAGGCGAAGTCGGGCCGTTGGTTCCTGCCGATCCTGGTCCTCGGGGCGCTCGCCGTGACGGGCGCGGGGCTGACCCTGGTCGTTCGGCGCATGCAGGAGGTCGAGCGCGACGTGATCGGCAACGCCGACGTCGCGTCGCAGATCAAGGCGTCCCTCACCGAGGGGGTGGCCGAGGGCCGCACGAACGCCGAGGCCGCGTTCGCGGTGGAGCGCCGCGTCTACGAGGAGCGCCTCGCGCGCCTCGAGACCGAGCTCGCCTCGGCGCGCACCGAGCGCGACACGCGCGCCTCCGAGCTGAAGGAGGCCGGCTCCACCCTCCAGGGGCTCACGGGCGAGGTGATGACGGCCCGCGCCGAATCCCTCCGCGCGCGCGCCATGGAGGAGGAGCTGCTCCGGCTCCGGACCGACGGTGCGCTCAAGGATCCCGAGCTCGAACGCCTGCGGCGCGAGCTCGCCGACGTGAAGCGCGACAACGCGGGCCTGCGTCAGCGACTCGCCGACCTCGGGATCGGACGGGGCACGCCCGATCCCGTCGCCGAGGCCCCGCGTCCCGACGACCCGGGCGCGGTCCCCGCGCCCGCGATGCCGCCCGGCACGTCACCCGAGGACCCGACGGCACCGCGGGACCGCGGGGGCGTGGACCGCGCGAGGGGCCGGCTGAACGAGCTGCTCATGGGCGCCGCCGCGGGCCGCCCCGACTACCTCCAGCTCGTCTCGGTCGGCGGCGTCGGCGGGAACCGGCTCACGAACGTGATGGCGGCGCGCTACTCCGCGAACGGCAAGCTCATGAGCTACTTCAAGGCGAAGGACCTGCGCGTGAACGTCCATCGCTCGCGACGCGTGGTCGAGCTCGTCTTCACCGACGGCGCCATCGAGTACGCGGGCAACAGCCTGCCCTTCGCCGGCGGCACCTACACCGCCGTGGTGGCCGAGGGCGGGCAGGCCGACGTCTGGACCCGGAGCGGGCTCTCCTTCGTGGCGATCCAGTAGCCGGGGTCGGGAGGCGCCGTGGACCCGCTCGCGAGCCTGTCGATCTCGGCGGCCGCGGGGCTCTGCGTCGGCTGGCTGGCCTCCCGGCTCGTACGACGCGGGGACGGGGGCGCCGACCTGGCGCGTCGTCGGGCCGAGCTCGAGGCGGAGGCCGCGCGGCTCGCGGGCGAGCAGGCGTGGGTCGACGGCGCGCGCGTCGAGGTCGAGGGCCTCGCGGCGCAGGCGCGGGCCCGGCTGGCGGAGCTCACCGGCCCGGACGCCCACGCCGCCCGGAAGGCCGCGCTTGACGAGCTCGACCGCGAGCTCGCGGCGGAACGGTCACGGCGCGTCGCCGCCGAGGTCGCCGCGGCGCGCGAGGAAGCCGAGGTCCGGGCCCGGGCGATCGTGTGCACGGCGCTCCAGCGCGTCGCCGGCGGCCACGCGGCCGAGCGCACGGTCACATCCGTGGACCTCCCCGACGAGGCCTTCAAGGGCCGCATCGTGGGGCGCGAAGGACGCAACGTGCGCGCGTTCGAGAAGGCGACGGGCTGCGACGTGCTCGTGGACGACGCGCCCGGCGTCGTGACGATCTCGGGCTTCGACCCCGTGCGGCGCGAGGC
>JAYTCP010000451.1:0-4981 GCA_043736435.1 Planctomycetia bacterium
GCGCTGACGGCCATTGGGCGGATCCTACTCGTCGTCGAGGAAGTCGAGGGGGTTTCGGACCACGCGTTCGACGATGCCGACCAGGATCTCGATCTCCTCCTCCGTGTTGTAGAGGTACGTGGACGCCCGCAGGTTGTTCTTCGCGGTGCCCGTCGCGTCGAAGCGCTTGTGCAGGTACGCGTTCACGCAGAACATGCCCTTGCGCAGCATGACGTTGGACTCCTCGTCGCCGAGCCGCTCGATCGCGTTGAGCACGGCGCCGAGCGGCGAGGTCATGGTGCAGACGCCTCCGCGCAGGGCGACGTCCTTGGGCCCGAGCAGCCAGAAGTGGTCGCACTCGAGGCGCGAGAGGCGGTCCGTGAGGATCGTGTTCAGGTGGTGCTCGTGCGCCGCGATCGCGTCGTAGCCGACCTTTCGGGTCACGTAGTCGATGGCGGCGGTGGTGCCGAGCATCGAGGCGTAGTCCTGGAGGCCTGCCTCGAACCGGTGGGGCGGCTTCTTGTACTCGACGCGGTCGTGCCAGGTGTCGTGGATCGTGTCGCCGCCCACGACGACGGGGTCGAGGGCCTCGAGCCGGTCGTACCGCCCGTAGAGCGCCCCCGTCCCCGTGGGACCGCACAGCTTGTGGATCGAGAGCGCGAGGAAGTCGATGCCCAGCGCCTGCACGTCGACCCGGCGGTGCGGCACGCTCTGGGCGCCGTCGACGACCAGCACCCCGCCGACGCGGTGGACGGCGTCGGAGAGGGCCCTCATGCCCTCGTCGGGGATCGTGGTCCCGTCGAGGTTGCTCGAGTGCCCGACGGCCACGACCTTCACGCCCGGCGTGATGCGGGGAAGGGCCCGCGCGGCGTCGAACGAGCCGTCGGGTGCCAGGTCGAAGATCTCGAGCACACGGAGCCCGGGATCCCGCGCGCGCTCGCGCAGGCGACGCTGCACCTCGAGCCCCGGCACGAGGTTGCTGTTGTGCTCGCGCTCGGAGACGAGGATGCGGTCCCCCGGCTCGAGCCGGAGCCCGCGGGCGACCAGGTTGAGCGCCTCAGTGGTGTTCCGCGTCCACACCATCTCGTTCACGCTGCGCGCGTTCACGAGCCCGCGTAGCGCCTCGCGCGCCGCGACCTCGTGCTCCTTGAGCTCCTCCATGAACCAGTTGTTGAGCTTGCGGGTGCCCTCGGTCCGGCCGCCGCCGCAGGTCGGGAACTCGGTGTAGTAGCGGGTGATCGCGTCGATCACGCTCTGCGGCCGCAGCGTCATGCACGAGTTGTTCAGGTAGATCGGCGGCAGGCCGCGCCGGGTGCGCCGGAGCGCGGGGAAGTCCGCCCGGAGGGCGCGGAGGTCGGCGGGGGAGAAGGCCATGGGAGCTCCGTCCAGGACGCGTCCCGCCCCCCGGACGGGGCGGGGACGGAGAGTGTAGGGAGGTTCCCCCCGATTCGCGCCCCCCGTGCCCGGCCCCCTCCGCCCCCCCCGGAGTTCACGGATCGTGTCTGACACCTTCCGTTAACTCGCACCCCCTCGTAGGGCCCCGGCCGACGCGGCTGGCAGTGGGTACCATGCGCGGATGCTCCGCCCCGCGCCCGCCCGGTCGCCCGGGTCCCTCCTGCTCGTCCCGCTCCTGTGCGCCCTCACCCTTGGGGCCGGCCAGGCCCCCGGGGCGGCTCGGGCGGAGCCGCCGGCGCCCGCGGCTCCCGTGACGGAGGATCGAGAGATCCCGGTGGGGATCCCGGTGGAGGTGGAGGGCAACGCCCTCCCCGGCGAGTGGCAGGACGCGGCGGCGTTCCCGTTCGGCCCCGCGGGGCCGGAGCTCCGCATGAAGCAGGTGGGCGGCACCCTGCTCGTCGCCATGGCGACCGGCCGGCCGTGGCCCCGAGGCGGTCGGTTCTCGCTGTACACGAAGCCGGGCGACGCCGCGGGCGGGATCGCGGGGGAGGGCGCGCTGTGGTTCGAGCTCGAGCCGTTCGAGCACAACCGCCCCCACCTCCTCGTGCGCCGATTCGTGCCCGAGGGAAGGTCCTGGCGGCGGGTCGAGGTGGCGGCGGTGGCGCGAACGGGCGGGCTCGCGGTCGCGTCCACCCTCGAGATGGCCATCCCGCTCGCGGTGCTCGGCGTGAAGGGAGAGCCCACGCCCCCTCTGCGGTGGTTCGCGGTGCAGACGCAGCCGGGGCGCTCCCCCGCGTACGTGACCCTTCCTCGCGCCTTCGACCTGCGCTCGACGGACGGCTCCCTGCCGGCGGCGATCGCCTCCGCGGAGCACTGGGTGGTCGCCCGGGGCCTCCGGGACCCCGACGGCCCCGGCGCCGTGTCGAGCAGCGCGTGGATGGCGATGCTCGCCGCGGATACCGAGCTCACGGCGAAGGGGGAGACGGCCCACCGGCTGGCCCTCGAGCTCGACGGGGTCTGGGATGGCCCCGCGGGCGGCGAGCGCCCGAAGCGCGACGAGCCCATCGAGCGGGACCTCGTGGCCGCGCTGCGGTGGATCGGCGAGCGGGAGCCCTTGACCCACGGCGACCTCCGCGCGCTCGCCAAGGGGCTGCGGGCGCTCAACCGCGGGGTCGAGGCCACGTCGCTCATGGAGGCGGCCACCCTCGTACGCGAGGGCGCGGGCGACCCCGAGGACTTCGTGCTCCTCGGCCGTCTCGCCGCGGAGTCGGAGCGGTACGAGCTCACGGCGAGGGCGTTCGAGGGCGCCGCGCGGCTCCTCCCGCCCCAGGCCCGCCCCACCCAGCTCGCGAGCGCCGCGAAGGCGCGCGCCATCGGAGAGCGGTTCTCCCGCGAGCAGGGGCTCCGCGCGGAGGAGGCGGCGAAGGACGACCTGCCCCTGGCCCGGCTGCGCACCTCCCGCGGCGAGGTCCTCCTCCGCCTCCTCGAGGACGACGTCCCGCAGGCGGTCGCCCAGTTCGTCCACCTCGCGGAGGCGACGAAGGCGCCCGACGGGAAGCCTTTCTTCGCGGGGACGCTGTTCCACCGGGTCGCCGCGGCGGGCATCGTCCAGGGAGGCGATCCGACGAGCCGCACGCTGGGATGCGACGCAGCGGGCGGCGGCGGCTCCCCGTGGTGGATCGCTCCCGAGTCGAACGCCCGGCACCGCTACTTCCGCGGCGCCGTGGGCTTCGCGATCGACGCGCAGCAGAGGGTCCGCAGCCAGTTCTTCGTGATGACCGCGCCGAAGGACGACCTCCACCTGAGCGGCTTCCCCCTGTTCGCCACGGTCGTTTCGGGCATGGACGTCGTGGACCACCTGCAGGCCTGCGACGTGCTGATCGACGTGGAGATCCTCCGCAAACGGCCGCACCCCTACGTGCCGAAGAAGCAGGACTGACGCGGGGGAGCCGGGGCGCTGCGGCCCCGGGCCCCCGGCGTTCCCAACGGAGAGGCCCCATCTCCCCCCCGCGCCCCCCCTCTCGTCCGACGTTCCGCCACGGCCGGGCGCTCGCGCTCCTGCTCGGGGCCGTCTGCCTGCTCGTGGGGGTCGGCCGCGTCGCGCGGGCCGACGAGGTGGACGACCTCGTCCGGCGATGGCGCGCGACGAGCGGGCGTCACGACGACCCGGCGTACGCCAGCGAGCGCGCGGCCCTCGAGGCCCTCGCCGACCTCGGCACGGAGGCCTCGCGCAAGGCGCTCTCCGAGCTCGTGCGCGAGACCGCGGGCGGCCCGACCGGGCACGACGTCCGGCGGATGCTCGGGGTGCTCGGGGCCCTCGTGCGCCGCGGCGGTCCGGCCGAGATGGACGCGGCGATCCGTGCCGCGGAGCGCTCGCGCGAGCCGTACGCCGTCGCCGCGCTCGCGCGCGTCCTCGCGGGCGCGCTGCGCGCCGACGCGCGGGAGCACCTGCGCTCGACGGTTCTCCTGCGGGGGACGCCGATGGTGCGGGCCCAGGCCGCGCGCGCCCTGGGCGCCATGGGCGACCGCGCGGCGGTCGTGCCGCTGCTCCTCGCGCTGCGCGACGACGACGTCCTCCTGCGGACCGAGGCCCTCTTCGCACTGGGCGAGCTCCGCGACGAACGCGCGGCCCCGAGCATGACGCCGTTCCTCATGCTCGACGACGCGCGGGTGCGGGAGGCGACGGCCCGCGCGCTCGGCGTGCTCGGCAGCCCCCGCTCCCTCGCGGCGCTCGTGCAGGCGCTTGCCGACCCCGCGCCCCGCGTCGTCGAGTCGGCGGCGAACGCCCTCGCGCTCCTCGGCCAGGCGAACGCGGTGGCGCCCCTGCTCGACCGGTGGGACCACGCGCGGGGCAAGGACCTCCGGCTCGACGACGCGTTCGAGCGCGCGCTCGCGCGGCTCACGGGGGTCGCGCTCGGGGCCGATCCCGAGCTGTGGCGGGCGTGGTGGAAGGAGAACCGCGACCGCGAGGGCCCCGCGCGGGCGCGGCCCGAGGCCCCCACGACCGTGGCGGGGCCGCGCTACTACGGCTTCGCCGTCCGGAGCAGCCGCGTGACGTTCGTCATCGACGTGTCGCGGAGCATGGGCTGGAACGACCGGCTCGACACCGCGCGCAAGGAGCTGCTCGAGGTCCTCGCGCACCTGCCCCAAACGACCCGGTTCGACCTCGTCCGCTACAGCGACCGCGCCCACCCGTGGGCGGGCCGGCTCGAGCCCGCGACGCCGGAGAACGTCCGGAAGGCGTCGCGCTTCGTCGAGCGCCTCGAGCCCGAGAACGCGACGAACATCCACGACGCGCTGCGCGTCGCCTTCCTCGACGAGGACGTGGACACGATCTACTTCCTGTCCGACGGCACGCCCACCGCGGGCTCCATCGTCGATCCCGAGGCCCTCCTGGCCGAGGTGCGGGCCATGAACCGCTGGCGGCGGATCCGCATCCACACCGTCGCGCTCACGCGGGGGGATCCCCCCGCCGGGTTCGCGGGCGGCGAGGATCCCGCGGCGTCCGCCGCGTTCATGAAGCGGCTCGCGGAGGAGAACGACGGCTCGACGCGGGAGGTCCGGTAGGGGCGGCGGCCGGGGCCGGGAGCTCGGGGGCGGCGGGGGC
>JAYTCP010000452.1:0-2718 GCA_043736435.1 Planctomycetia bacterium
GCCCCCGCCCTCGGCGCCCCCGTGGCGATCGGCGAGGTCCTCGTCGTCCGCGTCGAGACCGGCCTCGTCGCCTACGACCGGTAACGCGCGTAAGAGGACTGCCATCGGCACGTCCGGGTCCGCCTTCGGCAGCTCGCGCTTCGCGGGACATCCGGAGCCGGGCGGACCTCCGTACCCCCGGCGCTCTCGGGCAAGCCCCCACCCCGGGCACGCCCCCCGGTCGGTGCGGCGCCCGGGTCCGAGGCACGCCCCCGCCGCCCCCCGGGTCCGTCCAAGGAATTCGACATCTGCTCAACCCCTCCACGGGTTCGGCCGATAGGAACCCGCCGCCCCGCACGGTGCGGGCAACGGAGGCGCGATCTTGGGACTTCTCTCGGACATGCTCGGTGGCACCTCGCTCGAGGCGATCCTCGCGCGGGCCCGTCGTTGCCTGGCGCAAGACGACTTCGACGACGCCCTCGAGGCGATCGACAAGGGCTTCGCGCGCTATCCGAACTCGGCCGTGCTGCGGGACATGGTGCTCGTGATCCGCAGGGCGCAGGCCCGCGCGGGCATGACCGTCCTCAGGGACCGCGTCCAGCGCGAGGAGGATCCCGAGGCGTTCGAGCAGCTGATCTCCCTCTACCGCGACGTCGGCATGGTCGCCGAGATGATCCGCACGACCGAGTCGTACGCGGAGGTCCACGCGGAGCGCGAGCAGCCGCACATCATGCGCGGCGAGCAGCTCCTCGAGTCGTTCTTCGCGGACCTGCGGGCGCGCGACGGGCGCGACGCCATCGACCACCTGGTGAAGGCCGCGTCGCTCAACCCCGACTCGGTCAGGCCCCGGCTGCTCCTCGCGGAGGTCTACCACGCGATCGGCGCCGACAAGGCCCTCCTCGGCCAGGCCACCGCGATCGAGCGGCTGGCGGGAGACGACGAGGTCCTCCATCCCATGCTCGCGGCGATGCGCGAGGGCGCGGCTCCCCGGGCCGCGGAGTCCGTGGACGCGCAGCTGGCCCGCGTCGAGGTGGATGGCGCCCTGGTGCGCGACCCCTCGACGTGGTCCGGCCGCAAGCGCAAGGGCATCGCGTCCCCCGAAGAGGAGGGGCGGGTGCAGGCGGGGCTCGACCGGCTCGTGCGCGAGGGCGTCGCCGAGGAAGCGGTCGCGATCAACCGCGCCGGCGGGATCCTCGGCGAGGCCGGCGGGACCGGGCACGAGGACGAGGCGGCGAACGGCGCGGCCCCCGAGGGCGGGGCGGGCCGGTCCAGCGCGCTCGCGGGCATCGCGCGCAGCGTCGCGCGCACCGTGAAGGCGCAGGTGCGCGAGCTCGACCTCGGCGCGTTCCGCTCCTGCGTCGTCGAGGGGCCCTTCGGCGTCATGGTCGTGGCCGACGCCACGGGCGGCGTGGTCGCCGCGCGCGGCCGCCGCGGCGCGGATCCGCACCGGCTCACCGAGCGGCTGACCGTCGCCGTCGACGGCGTCCGCGGGAGGCGCCCCTCGTGAAGCACATCCTCGAAGAGCTCAACGCCACCCTCGGCGCCCACGGCAGCCTGATCGTCAGCAAGGACGGGCTGCTCATCGCCGCGGCCGTCGCCAACGTCCAGGTGGACCGCCTCGCCGCCATGGGCGCGGCCATCCTCTCCGACGTGCGCCGCAGCCTCGCCGCCGCGGGCATGTCCGAGTTCACGCAGTGCGAGGTCGCCGCCGAACAGGGCAAGGTGATCCTCGTCGCAGCCGGCCCGACCTACCTGCTGGTGCTCGTCGGCGCCCGCGTGGAGATCGGCCCGGGAAGCATGGAGATCCGGAGCGCGGCACGCCAGGTGGCGAAGGCCGCCGAGTTCGCGGCCGCCTGAACGTACACGACGGAGGAGGACTCGACGTGGTGCAGATCAACTTCGCGCACAAGGAGATCCAGTGCAAGATCGTCTACTACGGACCCGGGATGTCCGGGAAGACGACCAACCTGGAGCTCGTCCACGAGAAGACGCCCGGCGAATCGCGTGGTGAGCTCACCTCCATCGCGACGACGGGCGAGCGGACGCTGTACTTCGACTACATGCCCCTCGACCTCGGCGCGATCGCGGGCATCAAGACGAAGTTCCAGCTCTACACGGTCCCGGGCCAGATCTACTACAAGTCGACCCGCCGCCTGGTCCTCCAGGGCGTGGACGGGATCGTGTTCGTGGCCGACTCGAGCGCGAGCAAGCTCGAGGAGAACCGCGAGTCGATGAAGGACCTCGAGGACAACCTCAAGGAGATGGGGCGCGCCCTCTCCGACGTCCCGATCGTCGTCCAGTACAACAAGCGGGACCTCCCCGACGCCATGTCGCTCGAGGACCTCCAGGCGCAGGTCAACGTCCACGGCTTCCCCCACTTCGAGGCCGTCGCGAAGACCGGGCAGGGCGTGTTCCCCACGCTGAAGTCGCTGGCGAGCCACGTGCTCGAGGCGGTGAACCGCGGCGGCATCGGCGCCGCCCGCGCCGCCAAGACGGCGCCCTCGCAGCCGGCCGCCGCCCCCGCCGCGGGCACGGGCCCTTCGCCGGCCGCGGGCCCGACGTACCCGGCGCCGCGGTCCGCGCCGCCGCCCATGCAGCCGCGTCCCTCCGCCGCGCCGGCCCCCGCCCCGCGTCCCGCGCCGGCCCCGGTCGCGCCCTCGAACGGCTACGAGCCGTCCCCGCGGGTCTCGATCGCGGCGGGAGCCCCCACCGGCGCAGCCCGCGCCGGGACCGCGGTCG
>JAYTCP010000453.1:0-2202 GCA_043736435.1 Planctomycetia bacterium
GCCACCTTCCTGCTCGATCAAGGCTCAGTCCGTGACGTCAAGGTCGCCTCGAGAACGGCCTCGGGGAACGCCCGCATGCAGCGTCCCGCGGCCGCAAGCCCCGGCGAGGGCTCGTTCCGGATCGTGCTGGTCGGTGCCGATCGCGAAGTCCTCGACGAGAGGTGGTTCGCACCGCGCGCGCGGCTCTACGTCGACGGCGCCGGTCCGGACGGAATGCACGAGGGCAGCCACACCGACCGCACCACGTTCCCCGTCACGGTCGAGCTGCTTTCGATCCGTCCCGGCGAGCGGGTCTTGATCTTCGACGCGACGGGAAAGCGAATCTCACGGACGGCGGTGCGCTGATCCCCTCTGGGGCCTTCGTGGGAGTTCACGCCGCACCGGCCCCAAGAGCTCGGAGGTGGGGCGGGGCCACGCCCCCCGCGCCCCCCTGAGTCCACGGCCGGGGGTGTCCCCCCTTCCACACGGGGGGAAACGTGCGAGGGGAGGCCCGGGCGATGTACTCCCGTGGCCCCGAGATCGGCCTCCTCGCGGTCCGGTCCGGTGAGCCCGAAGGAGTTCCTTCATGCGCAGGCGTTCGCTTCTCGCGTTCCTGTCGATCCTCGCGGTCGGCGCCTTCGCCGCCTTCACGACGCCCGTGGGCGCCGAGGAGAAGAAGAAGGACGACGCCACCAAGGACGAGCCGGCGGGGAAGGACGAGCACGCCGAGAAGACCGAGGCGGAAGCGGTGCCGACCGAGCCCGTTACCTGCGTGTCGCTCGCCAAGTCGTGGGACAAGGCGCTCAAGGACGCGAAGGCACAGAACGTCCCGATCGTCCTGCACAGCCACGGCTTCTACTGCCCGCCCTGCTGGGGCATGCACAAGTCGGTGATGTGCGATGCGGCCTACATCGAGTTCTCGTTCGAGAACACCGTCGAGGTGCTCTCGCTCGACCGCCTCCAGGAGGGCGTGACGAAGAAGGAGGCGCGCGCCGCGACGTACGACGCGAAGGAGGGCGGCAAGCCCGTCAAGTACCTCATCGAATTCCCCGGGCTCACGGTCGACGACGTCCTGTCGCTGCGCAACAGCAAGGCCTCCTCGTACAACAAGTCGGGCGGCCTCCCCTACACGGCCCTCATCGATCCCTTCACCGGGGAGGAGATCAAGAGCTGGAAGGGCGGGGGCATCGTCACGACCGAGATCGTCGACGCCGTGAAGGCCGCGCGCGAGACGCTCTCGAAGGCGCACGGCAAGGGCAAGCCGCGCCCCGAGCTGAAGGCCATGGCCGACGCCGAGAAGGCCGGCGCCGATCGCGTGAAGGCGGGCGACTTCTGCGGCGCGCTCGACGCATTCGCCGCGGCGACGAAGAAGGCCGAGAAGGACGGCTGGCCGGCGCACCTCCGCGACCGCATCACGAAGGGCCGTGAGGCGGCCGTCGCGGCGGCCACCGAGGCCCTCGACAAGATCGAGGCCGTGAAGGCCGACGACCCGGTCAAGGCGAAGAAGCAGCTCGGAACGCTGATGACGCGGCTGCGCGGCACGGGTCTCGAGCAGCGCGCGAAGGACCTCCTCGCGGGGATGAAGATCCGGTCGCGGAATCCCGGGGGCGGCGGGGGCACGAGCACACGCCCAATGCGGGCGCATGCCCGGGCCTCAGGGTCCGGTCGCGACGAAGGCCTGCAGGAATCCGTCGAGGACGCCAATCTCGGGGCCCGCCGCGCCGACGATGAGGTCAGCGGGGCCATCGAGGTCGACGTCCGCCACCGCGAGGCCCGTGAGCACCCGCAACCCGGTGGCCACCTCCGTGGAGGTCCAGACGCCGGTCGTCGGGTCCCCCTCCAGGAACAGGAGGTGTCCATCCGCGATGTCGTTGGCGTCGACCGTGACCACGGCGAGAGCGTCGAGCCCCGGAAACTGCCGATAGCGGGCGATCACGGCCCCGGGTTGCGGCAGGGGGAGAGACGCGATGGGCGGCAGCAAGATCGAGAGACCGGAGCCACCGGCGTAGATCCGGACCTGTTGGTGGGCGCCGTCCAGCACGGCGACGTCGCGTCCGCCGGTCGAGTTGAACGCACCCATGAGCAGGGTCGCAGGCGTGCCGCCGAGCACGACGGCGGGCCCCGCGAGGCTGAGGCCGCCCGCGCCGTCCCCCTCGAGCACGTAGAGATTGCCGCCGAGTTGCAAGGCGACGACGTCGAGATCTCCGTCGCCCTCCATGTCGC
>JAYTCP010000454.1:0-5515 GCA_043736435.1 Planctomycetia bacterium
GGAGCGCCGCGCCGAGGTCCGCCGGCTCGTCCGGCGCCTGCGCGTCGAGACCGCGTGCACGGTGATCTACGTGACCCACGACGCCGCCGAGGCGCTCGAGATGGGCGACGCGGTCGCCGTGCTCGAGGCGGGCCGCGTCGTCGACGGGGGCACGCCGGAGCACGTGTACGCCCATCCGCGCACCCTGGCGTCGGCGCGGGCCCTCGGCACGGTGAGCGAGGTGCCCGCCCGGTCCGTCGCCGGCGGATTCGAGACGGCGTTCGGCGCGTTCCCGACCGCGGAACGCGAAGGCGCGCCCCGGGCGCCGGGCACGGACGGCGCGTCGGTCGGCGTGCTGCGCCCCGAGCAGGTGGTCCCCTCCGCGACGGGCGTGGCCGCCGAGGTCGTGGACGCGCATCCGGTCGCGGGCGGCTATGCGTTCGCCGCGCGCCTCTCGCCATCGGGGACCGTGGTCGTCGGACGCAGCGACACGCGCCTCGTGCCGGGCGCAGGCGTCCGACTCGCGGTCGCGGGTCGTCCGGCCTTCGTGCCCGCGGAGGGAGGATCATGATCGTCTCGCGCCTGCGCCCGTCGCCGGGGATCCTCACGACGAGCACGGCCTTCCTCCTCCTGTGCACCCACGGAGGCTGCGGCGGAGGCGAGTCCACCCCCGCGGCCGTGCCTGCCGCCCCCGGCGGCCCCGCCCCGTCCCCGGCGGCGCCCGGGACGCCGGCACCCGGCTCCACCCCGGCGGGCCCCGTGTTCGTCTCCGCGGCGCAGTGCGGTTCCTGCCACGCGACCATCTACGCCGAGTGGAAGGAGTCCTGGCACGGCCAGGCCATGACCGACCCGCACTTCCTCCGCCTCTCCGACGGGCTGAAGCAGGAAGAGTGCATCCGGTGCCACGCGCCCGTCCCGCTCCGCGAGATGGACAACTGGGAGACGCCCATCGCCCGCTCGGAGCGCCGCGAGGACGCCGTGTCGTGCCTCTCGTGCCATCAGTCGGGGGGCAACGTCGCCGGACCGCACGGGTTCCCGGGCCCGTGCCGCCCGGTGAAGGATCCCGCCCAGCAGGACGTCACCAAGGTCTGCTTCGCGTGCCACAACCAGCACAAGACGGGCGATGAGTGGCTGGCGGGACCCTACGCGAGCGACGCCGCGGCTCCACGTCGCGTCGAGGCGAAGTCCTGCCTCGACTGCCACATGCCCCTCGTCGAGCGGCCCCTCGTCGTAGGGGGCCCGGTGCGCACCGGACGTCGGCACACCTGGCCGGGCGGCCACTCCACCGAGCAGGTCGAACGCGCGGCGAAGGTGGAGGTCGAGACGTCCGCCGTCGAGGGCGGAACGCGCGTGCGCGTCTTCGTCACGAACGTGGGCGCGGGCCACAACATCCCCACGGACGCCCGCCACCGCTCCTTCGACGTGTACGTGAAGGTCCTCGGCGCCGACGGCAAGGCCGTGCTCGATCCCCTCGACCCGGACCCCGCGAAGCAGGCGAAGGCCCAGGTCGCGAAGTACCGCCTCAACTACCGCAACTCGAACAAGGAGGACACGCAGATCCCGCCGCTCGCCCGCGTCTCCGGCATGGGGGGGTGGCCCGGCTTCGTGGACGTGCCCGTCGCCGCGGGCACCGGCGAGGCGTGGCTCGTCTACCGCATGACGCCCGAGGACGTGCTCTCGGCCGAGAGCCTCGCCGACCATGCGCCCTTCCAGATGTACGTGGCGCGCCGCGTGGCCCGCGTGCCGTTCACCTTCGGCCGATGAGGAACGTCCTGGCCCGCCTCGTCCCCGTCCTCGCGGCCCTCGGCGTTGGCGCCGCCTGCGGCAGCGCCGCGGCCCGGATGCCCGTGGACGTCCCGGCCGGGACGGCGCCGACACGGGAGGCCCTCCTCGAGGGCGACGTCGGGCGGCTGCTCGGCGCCGATCCCGCGGCGTCCCAGGACGCGCTGCGCGCCCTCGGCTCCCTCGACGCGGGGGGCCGCGTCGTCCTCGCGGCCCATGCCGCGCGCATCCCGACCGAGACGGACCCGCGCTGGCTCGAGGTGCTCGACGCCAACGGCCTCGCGCCGAGCCTCCCGCCGGAGCGACGGCTCGGGTGGGCCCTCTGGCAGGTCGCCCAGCCCGAGCCCGGCCGCGTGATGGCCGGACAGGCGCGCCTCGTCGAGCTCGCGCGCTCGTCTCCGCAGGTCCTCGTCAGGAGGCTCGCGACGCCAGGCCCGGGACGTGACGCGATCGCCATCGCGCTGGGCGAGGCGGGGGAGCGCGAGGCGGTCCCCGCGCTCCTCGCGCTCTATCGCGCTCCCGACGCGCCGCGCGAGCGTCGCGCCGCCGCTCTGGCGCTCGGACGCCTGGCCGGCGACGACCTCCGTCCGCGCGAGGAGGGAACGACCGAGGAGATCGAACGCGATGCGGCGAGGATCGACGCGTGGTGGCGCGCCGGGAAGGAGGCCGTCGATGAGAAGCGCCCCTCCTAGGCGTCCGCGGTCCGCACCGGCGTCCCTGCGACTCGCGCTCGCGCTGTCGCTGTGCCTCGCGGCGGACGGACACGCGCCCGTCGCGAGCGCAGGCGACGAGGCCCAGCTCGCGGCGGCAGCGGCGGCCCTCGCCGCCGGGGACGCGCGCCGCGCGGTCGAGCTCTACCGCGGCCTCGTCGAGGCCCCGGGCGGCGACGCGGACGCTTCCCTCCAGAACGGCCTGGGACTGGCGCTGCTCGCCGACGGCGACCCCAACGGTGCCGCCGCGGCGTTGCGCATCGCGGTCCGGATCGCGCCGACCGCCGCGCGGCGCATCGCGCTCGCCGGGGCGCTCCTCGGAGCCGTGCGGGAGGCCCTCGCGGGGGGGCCGGTGATCTCCGGTCAGGTCACGCCGCTCCTCAACGACGCGCTCGACGAGCTTGCCGCCGCCCGCGCGGGCGCCGTGCCCGCTGCGAGCGTCCCGAGGATGCTCGCCGTCGAGGGCGAGGTCCGTTGGCTCCTCGGCGACAAGGCCGGCGCACGCAAGGCGCTGTCCGACCCCACGCTCGAGAAGGACGCCGCCGCGTTGGACCTCCTCGCGCGCGTCTGCTGGGCCGAGGGCGACTTCACGGCCGCCGGCGCGGCGTTTACCGCCGCGGGGAATCCCCGCGGGGCCGCGGCGGCGCTCGCCCGCGGCAAGGACCCGGCCTGCGCGCCCGCCTACGCGGCGCTGGTCCTCGCGGCCCCGGACGACAGGGTCCTCTCCGACGAAGCCATCGGCGGGGTCACCTACGCGGGCGGCGCGGACGCGTTCGACGCGGCGCTGGCGACGGCGACGGTGCCTGACGAACGCAAGCCGACGCTCGCGCGCCTCCGGGGTCGCCTCGCGGAACGGTCCGAGCGGCTCGCCGCCGCCATCCCGCGCTACCGGGAGGTCGTCGCTGCCCGTCCGGACGACCCGGAAGCGTGGACCGACCTCGCGCGGGTGCTGCTGCGATTCGCGCCCGACGACGCGGCCTCGGTGGAGGAGAGCCTCGGGCTCCTCGAGCGCGTGCTCGCCGTCCGCCCGGACGATCCCTGGGCCCGCCAGGGCCTCGACTGGCAAGCGCGCAAGGACGCGAACGCGGCCCCTCGCGAATGGCCCCGCCGCGCGGGCCTCGAGCGGGCCACCCGCCTCTTCCGACGCCTCGCGGAGACCGATCCCACCGACGCCACCGCGTGGGGACGCCTCGGCAACGTCCTGCGTCTCGCGGGCGATCCGACGGGATCGCTCGAGGCCTACGATCGGGCGGTCGCCGAGAACCCCTACGACGCGAGCCTCTGGAACGACCGCGGCATCGCGCTCCTGGCCGCCGGAGATCGCCCGGCGGCGCTGGCCTCGTGGGAGAAGGCCATCGAGCTCGACGGAGGCGACCCCTCACCGCGCCAGAACACGGCCCGCCTCCGGTGGCTCGGCGGGGAGGACGACGCGGCCGCTGCACAGTACGCCACCGCCCTCCGCGCCACCCGCGCGGTCACGGGTCATCCCTCCCTGTTCCGCGCGTTCCTGGACCGGGTGTGGCGCACGAAGGCACGGCCGGAGCTTCGATAGACGATCGCATCCCGCAGGGGTCCCCGCGCCCCCGGTCGGGCCCTTCAGGCCCGAAAGCTCGGGATCCTCCGCACGGATGGCGGGCCAGGAAGCGGCTTCCAGGGCGAGTGGCCCGGGAGGACCCGGGGGGCCATTCGTGTAGAGTGGGTCGCATGGCACGGCGCTCGCTACGGTGCATCGCACCTCCGGCGCGCCGTGCGTACCGGAAGCCCGCCACCCTGCCCGCACTCGACGGCGCCACCCCGGGACTTGCCCGGCCCGGCACCCCCCGGGACGGTCCGTCCCGGGTTCCCTGGAGATCTCGGATGCGCTGGAACCGCCTCGCCCTCCCGCTCCTCGCCGTCGTGTCGGCGCTTCCGCTGTCCGCGGCCCGCGCCGAACCCCCGCAGCGCAAGGCGCTCACGGACAGGGAGAAGGCGGAGGTCCTGCCGCTGCTCCGGGCCTACCTCGAGCCGGACTCGGAGCTGGGCTTCAAGTACCGCATGAACCTGCTCCTGAAGCTCAAGGCCCTGAAGGAGGCGGGCACCGAGGTCCTCGCCGACGTGGAGGCCCTGCGCGCGCTGCTCTATGCGTCGCGCCCGTTCCTCCCCGTGTTCGAGAAGAAGAACCTCCCGAAGGAGGCGAAGGGCGCCGAGGTCGTGCTCGACACGGCCTCGAACGTCACGAGCGTGGTCTGGGACGAGCTCCGCCTGTCGGTCGCCCTGCCGGCCGCCTACACCGCTGCCCGCGAGTCCAAGAAGCTCAACGCGATCGCGCCGTTCCCCATGCTCGTGAGCCTGCACGAGCTGAGCGACTTCCAGGATGCGAAGGGAAGCCGTCCCTACCCCGGGATGGAGGTCCTCAAGCGTCGCTGGGACCGCCGGGGCCCCCTGAAGGCGATCCCGGAGGGGTGGATCCTCTTCGCGCCCGTCGCCACCCGCGCGCGGTTCGTCGAGGAGGGCCAGGTCAAGTCCGACCGCGTGCCCCTGAAGGCAATCTGGCAGCGCTACCCCGTCGACTTCAACCGCATCCTGCTCGAGGGCGGGTCCGATGCGCTCCAGTTCGCGGCGTCGTACCCGGCCTTCTACGCGGGCCTCGTGGTGCGGGGCGAAGCCGCCGACATCGACCCGGAGCAGGTGCGCAACCTCGGCGGCATGCCGGTGTACGTCGTGAAGGAGAAGGACAAGGAGCCGCCGGCCGTCGCCAGCCTGCAGCAGGGCGGCCACCCGGCCGACCGCCTCACCGTCGGCACCGTCGACAAGCTCCCCGAGTGGATGATCGCCCAGCGCCGCGTCCCGCCGAAGGCGTTCCAGTGGGTCTGCAAGGACCAGAGCGCCCAACGTCTCGCTCACTGGGTCAACCTGGACGTGCTCGACGATCCCCCCGTGGTGCCGAGCCTCGAGGTCGCGGTGCTCGACACGCAGGAGGACCCGAACACGGTCTCCCTCAAGACGAAGGGCGTGCGCAGCCTCACCCTCTTCCTGTCGGACCAGATCGTCGACCTCGACCGGCC
>JAYTCP010000455.1:0-1858 GCA_043736435.1 Planctomycetia bacterium
ACGGGCGCGCAGCGCGGGGTGCTGCTGCTGCCGATGCCCGACGGGAGCCTGGGCGTCCGCACCGCGCGCGAGCGCGGCGGGAAGGACCTCCCCTCGGCGCTGCGCTACAGCGGCAGCGTCGCGAAGAAGGTCTGGAGCACGGGGCAGGCGAGCCTCACGATGGACGCGGAGGGCAGCGCCGCGGGGGCGCTGGGCCGGTCGATCCTCGACCTGCGCCTCCTGTCGATCCTGGCGGTCCCGCTCCGCGTGAAGGACCGCCCCATCGGCGTCCTGTACGTGGACAGCACGGCGACCGCGAAGGAGTTCAACGTCGGCGACCGGATGGTCTTCGAGGCGCTGGCGGGGATCGTCGGCGTCGCGATCGAGCAGGCGCGCCTCGCGGCCGAGGAGGCCGATGGCAAGCGACTCCAGGCCGAGATGGACGTCGCGCGCCGGATCCAGGCGTCGCAGCAGCCCACGCACGTGGTGGCGCCCCCGGGCTTCGCGATCGCCGCCGAGGGGCGGCCGTGCGTCGAGACGAGCGGCGACTACCACGACGCGATCCCGCTCTCCGACGGCACCCTGGCCCTCGTCGTGGGGGACGTGTCGGGACACGGGCTCGGCGCCGCCCTCTTCATGACGAGCGCGCGGGCCGTCCTCCGCTCCATCCTGCCCGTGGGCGCCGACCCCGTGGAGGCCGTGCGCAGCCTCAACGCCTACCTGTGCCGGGACATGCCGCAGGGCTCGTTCATGAGCCTGTTCGTGGGCATCCTCGACCCGAAGGCGGGGACGTTCTCCTGGGTGAACGCGGGCCACAACGCCCCGATCCGGGTGCGCGCAGGCCATCCCCCGGAGGAGCTGGGCCCCACCGGGCCCGTGCTGGGGGTGCTGCCGGGCTTCGCCTACCGGAGGAGCGCCCCGATGGTCCTCGCGCCGCGGGACACCATCTTCCTGTACACGGACGGCCTGGTGGAGGCCCGGGACGCGGGCAGCGACCTGTACGGGGAGGAACGGCTCCAGGCGTCCCTCTCGGCCCATGCGCTCACGCACCCCGACGCTTCGGGCATCCTGTCGGGGGTGCTGGCCGACCTCGCTACCTTCGTGGGAGCGCGACCGATGGACGACGACCTGACGTGTTTGGTCCTCCGAGTGACGGGGGAGGACGCTCCCCGATGACCGGTGCGTTTCCGTCGAGCCCTCGACTCGATCCCGCGTCGTCCTCCGTGCCGACGGCCCTCCCCGCCGCGAGGGGCGGCCGTGCCCGGATCCGTCGGCTCCTGCCGCTCGCGCTCCTGCTCGGCGCCAGCGTCGGCGGTGGCGCCGTCCTCGCCGGGGACGACGCGCCGGCGGGCGCGCCCCCGGCGGCCGCTCCGACGGGCCCGCAGCCCGAGGACGCGGCGTGCGACATCCTCCTCTTGCTCTCGGGGCGCGAGCAGGGGCTCCTCAAGCCGTGCGGCTGCTCCGAGCCGCAGATGGGCGGCCTCGAGCGTCGCGCCATCCTCTGGGACCGCGCGCGCAAGAACGCGAAGGCGTCGGCGGCCGTCTCGCTCGGGGACAGCCTGGCCGTGGGCATGCCGCGCCAGGACGACATCAAGTCCGAGGTGCTGCGCGCCGCCCTGCTGTCCATGGGCTATCGCGGCATGGTGCTCGCCGCGAGCGACCTCGTCCCGGCCGTCCAGGCCGCCAGCACGCCGTACGGCACGCCCGAGGAGACCCCGCGGCCTCCGCTCAACGTGAAGATCCGCCCGGGCGGTGCGCTCGCCGCGTCCGCCTCGGTCGACCCGGTCCTCGCGTTCCTGGTGGGGGACCTGCCCGTGCGCGTGGTGTCCGTCGTCGATCCCACGGCGCGCGATGGCCTCGTGGGCCTCGGCGTGGCGGA
>JAYTCP010000456.1:0-2829 GCA_043736435.1 Planctomycetia bacterium
GTCGAGCTGTCCGTGCGCGCGACCGGATACGTCTCGTACGCTCAGACACGGTGGCTATCCGCCGACGCCGCCACCGAGGTGCGGCTGCTGCGGCCCGGCATCGTCCGGGGTCGCGTGCTCTCGGCCGCCGATGGCGCCCCCGTCGCCGCCGTGCCCGTGTTCGTCGTGCCCCACGGCCAGGGGATGAGCACGGCCGGACTGTCGGGCCCCGACGGGCGCTTCGAGATCCCCGGCGTGACGCCGACCGAGTCGAGCGTCTTCGCCTGCGGCGGCGGCTGGGTCTCGAAGGACTTCCTGACGGCGAGTCCCGGCGGCTACGACCCGCTCGGAGCGACGCCCGCGTCCGAGGCCACGATCGTCGTCGACCTCCCTGTGGTCCCCGCACATCCGGTGCGCGGACGGGTCCTCGATTCCGGGGGCGCGGGGGTCCTAGGCGCCGTCGTCAGCCCGCGACCGAAGCTGCCGGGCGATCGCACGCCTCCCCTGTGGGGCCACGGACCCGACGAGCTCGGCGTCGCCACGGACGCGGACGGGAGCTTCGTGATCACGAACCTGCCGTTCGGCGTGACGGTGACGTTCGAGGCCAAGGCCCCGAACGGGGGCACGGGCAAGGCGGGACCCGTCCGCCTCGAAGGGACCGGGCTCGAGCCGCTGGTGATCCGGCTCCAGGAGCCGCGCTTCGCGGAGGTGACGGTCCTCGACGCCGGCGGCGTCCCGCTCGCGGGCGTGGGCCTCGACGTCTACCAGAGCTCGGGGCGGGGTGGTTGGGAGTGGCTCGTCGACGGGCACACGGGCACCGACGGTGTGGCGCGCCTCGGCCCGCTCCCGCCCGGCGAGGTCGAGCTCGACGCGTGGTGCGACACCTTCACCGCTCCGGACACGTTGGTGGGCGGGCCCGAGGGGTCCACCGAGCCCATCCGCGCGACGCTCACCATGACGCGTAGACGTCGCGTGGCGGGGATCGTGCGCTGGAGCGACGGCTCGCCCGCCGCGGAGGTCCGGGTCACGCTCGTCGAGACCGCCGACTCGTCGAGCGGCTCCGACACCGGCGCCTCCGGCCAGTTCGCGTTCGAGGGCCTGGAAGCCACGCAGGTCGAGATTCGCGTCGGCAAGGACGACGAGGACCACGAGCCCCTGATCCTTCAGAACGTCGCCACCGACCGCGACGATCTCGAGATCACCCTGAAGGGCACGCGGCCGCCGCGGTTCACGCTCACGGTGCTCGATCCGGACGGTCGCCCGATCCCCTCCGCGACCGTCCAGCTCGGGGGCAGCGACCGCCGGATCGAGAACGGTCGGCTCGAGCTCGCGATCTCCGACGAGGAGCAGTGGGGCTACGTCCGCCTCCCGCGCACGGAGACGGGGCAGCCCCTGCCGTTCGCGGCCACGGCGTTCGGGCCGATTCCCGCGGAGGCCCGGGCCTTCGAGGTGCGGCTCGCCCCCGAGCTGACCATCGAGGGGACCGTCGTCGATCCGTCCGGCCGGGGCGTCCGGGGCGCGCGCGTCAAGGCGGAGGCGATCGAGATCGTGCAGCTGTCGAGCCACGAGCCCTTGGTGGCCTTCGCCTCGACCGACGGGGACGGCCGGTTCCGGCTGACCTCGATGGGACAGGGCAAGCACCGCGTCGCCGTGGAGGCGCCGTCCTCGTTCGCCCCCGCAGCCCCCGTCGTGACGGCCGCGGGCGCCCGCGACCTGCGCATCACGCTCCTCGAGGGCCTCGTGCGGACGCCGGTGGTGACCGATCCGAACGGGCGGCCCGTGGCCCGGGCGCTCGTGGTCGCGAAGGCCAAGGACAAAGAGACGATCTACGCCGAGGCCGACCGCGACGGCCGCGCGACGCTCGAGGGGCTCGAGAGCGAGGCCGTCTACACCCTCTCCGTCGGCCCGCCGTTCGAGCGGAGCGACCTGCTCCCGTTCCGCCTGGAGGGCTGGGCGCCCACGAACGACCCGATCCGGCTCTCCCGCGCCTACTCCATCGAGGGCTACGTCCGCGATGGCGAGGGGCGCTTCGTCGCGGGCGCCGGGGTCTCCGCCGAGGACGCGCGGGGAACCCGCCACCAGGAGCGCAGCGACCGGCTCGGCCGCTTCGTCTTCGACCGCCTCCCCGAGGGCGAGGCGAACCTCCTCGCCCAGATGGAGGGGGCCTCGCGACTCGGGCGGAAGACGAAGTGCCTCGCGGGCACGAGGGGCGTCGTCCTCGTGCTCGAGGCGACGTCGACGATCCGTCTGCGACTCGTCTCTCCCGCCCCCATCGCGGCCGACGAGACTTTGGACCTGATCGACGAGGAGACCGGCGACGCGACCGAGGACGCGTCGCTCGGCTCGGACGGACGCGCGGAGGTCCGCGGAGTCCACCCGAAGGCGACCTACAGCCTGCTCTGGGTCCACATCCCCGAGGGCGACGGTCCCCCGCTCGTCGCGCTCCGCACGGGGCTTCGCGTGGGGGACGGCGAGGTCATCGTGAGGCTCGAGCCGGAGCTGACGATCGAGGGGCGCGTGCTGGGGGTCTCCTCATCCGACCTCTCGGAGGCCGTCGTGACCGCGCGCCGTGGCGTCCTGCACCGCAGCAGCGGCGTGGCGAAGGACGGCCGCTTCCGCATCGGCGCACTCGCCGCGGGACCCTGGACGCTCACGGCGAACGTTCCCGAGGCGAACGCGCGCGGCACGGTCGAAGCGGAGGCCGGCACCGTCGTCGACGTCCGCGTGGCGCCGCCGCGATGAGCGGGGCTGCGCCCGGACGGGCTCCGACGTACGCTCGCGCCCTCACGCCGGATGGAAGGAGTCCCGTCGGATGAGGGCAGACCGCTGATCGCCCTGCGGTGAACCGCG